>DATLRG010000117.1:0-2789 GCA_035534795.1 Chloroflexota bacterium | reverse complement strand
CCGACATCCTGGCTCACTACGGCCTGAGCCCGTGATTGCCCTATATCAAAACGTCAGGCTTTGGGGTATGATCGACAGTAGAGAGCCCAGGAAGCCCGTACCGGGAGGATCGACGGTGAGAGTACAAAAGACGTTGACCAGCGCCGAAGAACTGCTGCGCCTGTCGGAGACCGGGCGTTACGAGTTGGTGAGAGGAGACCTGATCAAATTGCCGCCGGCTTCGTTGGCCCACGGCGGTACCCAGTCCAATGCAGACTTTCTGATCCAGCGCCACGTTCGAGAGCATCGTCTGGGACGGGTTTTCGCGGGCGAACTGGGTGTCTGGCTCGAGCGGGATCCAGACACCGTTCGTGCCGCCGACGTGGCATTCTACGCACGAGGGCGCCTGCCAGAAGGCGCGCTCCCGGTCGAGTTCGCGTCGATCGTCCCGGACCTGGTGGTCGAGGTAGTCGCGACGGACGACGCGGCCGGTGCGATTCAATCGCGCATCGAAGACTGGCTCCGCGCGGGCGTCCGGTTGCTCTGGGTTGCCTACGTGGCGACGCGCTCGGTGGTCGAATACCGCTCGTTACGCGAGATTCGTGTGCTCACCGGCGACGACATGCTCGACGGCGGCGACGTTCTGCCGGGCTTTTTGGTCCCCATTTCCGAACTCTTCACGTAGCCCAGATCAAGCGCGAACGGGCGCCGGTGGCTGCGCCGCTTGCCGGCCGCGCAGCAAATGCCACATGCTCGGCATCTCGCCGACCGGGACCGCGATCAGCGCGGGCTCGTTCGCGCGCAACGCCTCGCGGACGGCCGTCCGCAGTTGCGCCGGGCCATCCGCCCGGATTCTGCGGATGCCAAACGAATCCGCCAGCTTGAGAAAGTCCGGGTTGAGCAGGTCCGAGGCGATCGTGCGTCCGCCGAACTGCTGGCGCTGGATCCGCCGGACGTTGCCGAAGGCCCCGTCGTCGAAAACGACCGCGACGAGGTTAATCCGGTGGCGCACCATCGTCGACAGCTCCTGGACGTTGTACATGAACCCGCCGTCACCGCTGATCGAGACCACCTTCCGGTCGGGATTGCCGGCCTGGACGCCGAGCGCGGTGGCGAAGCCGTAGCCAAGAGTCCCCTGGTAGCCGGAGGTGACGAACGTCCGCGGCTGATAGACCGGGAAGCCCGCGTGCGACCAGTAGCCCACCTGGGTGCTCTCGCTCACGAAGATGCCGTCGTCGGGCAGCTCTGCTCGGATTGCCTTCGCGAAGGCCGCCTGGGGCTGGATCGCGTCGAGATCTGCTTCGGACTTCTGCTTGAGCGCGAGCAGCTCGTCGCGGCGCGACGACCGCGCGCGGTTGTGGCGAGCGACGCGGTCGACCAGCGCGGCCAGCCCGAGTTTGGCATCGGCGGCGATGCCAACGGTTGGCTCGAGATTCCGGCCGATCTCAGACGGGTCGACGTCGATCTGGACGTAGGTGCGGCCGGGTCCGGCAGGCCAGAGCGGAGTCGTGGACTGAACGAAGCGGGTTCCGACGGCGAGCACGGCGTCGGAACCCGCGATCAGGTCGGGCATGGCGATCGAGTACTGGGCGAGATGGTGGCGATCGGAGATCGCCCCCTTGCCATTGTTCGACAGAAGCACCGGCGCTTCGAGGAGCTCGGCCAACTGGCGAAGCTCGTCCGAGGCGTCTGCCGCGAGCACGCCTCCGCCGGCGAAGATCAGCGGCTGCCTGGCCTCGCCAAGCGCCCGGGCAGCGCGTTCGACCCGCTCGGGATCCCCCGCCAGCGGCGCCACGGCGACGGGATCGAGCAGGTGGACGTCGGCCGTCATCTGGAGGACGTCCGGCGGTATCTCCAGGACCACCGGCCGCGGCCGCCCAGTTTGGAGCTGGCGAAACGCCTCGCGGACCAGTCGCGGAATCTCGGCGGGGTGTGCCGCCCGCGCCGCCCACTTGCTAAATGAGCCGGCCAGCCGAAGCTGCTCGGGGATCTCGTGCAGAACGCCGCGCCCGACGCCGATGAGGTCCGAGTTGATCTGCCCGGTGACGCAGAGGACGGGCGACGAGCACGCGTAGGATGTGGCCAGGCCGGCCGCGGCGTTCAACAGTCCCGGGCCGGGAACGACGAGGCAGGTGCCGACGCGACCGGTCGTTCGCGCATAACCGTCTGCCATGTAGGCAGTCGCTTGTTCGTGGCGCGTGTGGTAGACTCGGATCGCATCGCGTTCTTCGTACAGCGCGTCGAAGGCCCAGTCGAGCTGGACGCCCGGCAGCCCGAAAACCGTCTCGACTCCCTCGCGCTTTAGCGATCGCACGAGCGCTTGACCGCCGGTCATTTGAGCCACACGCACCTCCACGTTGCACCAGTGGTCCACCACCGCTGGACCGCGTCTCTCACTATACACAGTGTGTCCACGGGCGACAAGATTCTGAGTCGTGCGAAAAATCTCGGTGCGAAAGACCCGCTGCAAGGGCTAGACGCGACGTAGTGGCGGCGCTATAATCAGATTGCAGCGGTCGTCATCACCGGATACCCGGCTCACCAGCGCACCACTCGTCGACGACGTACCGTGAACGCTCCTCCTGATCATCCGGGCAATTGCGCTCAGCGGGTTCTAGCCCGGCGTGGTCGCCGCGCCCAAAGGCGGTCACGCCGGGTCGGTTGTTTTGGGCTTGCTCTGGCGCCATCGGCGCTCCACGAGGGAGTCTAGCGATTTTCGTCTGGCAGGATCGGGTGAAGACATGGGTACAGTTGGCATGGAAGTGACCGGCCGCTCGGGCGATAGCGTGGCACTACGAAAGGTTCAGCAG
>DATLRG010000116.1:0-9411 GCA_035534795.1 Chloroflexota bacterium | reverse complement strand
GGCAGTTGGCCCGTAGGGCCAACTGCCAGCCACCTCATCCATCATTCCCTCCCTGACGATAAAAGATGCCGTAGGAACGCGCGACTCTGGCGCGCCGCGTCCAGGGGCGAAACCGTGGCACCGGCCCCGCCGTCCGCGATCACATCCTGTTCCACGATCAGCCAGCCATCGTAGCCGATCCGCCGGAGCTCGGCGAAGACGCCGACGAAGTCGACGCATCCCTGGCCAAGGGGACAGAAGACACCGCTCCGCACGCCGGTCTCGTAATCGAGGGCTGCCGACCTGGCGTGGGCGAGCGCTCGTGGATCGACGTCTTTCAGGTGAACGTAGCGAACGCGGTCGGACCAGCGGCGTAGCACAGCGACGGGGTCGACGCCGCCGTACACGGCGTGGCCCGTGTCCAGACACAGGCCGATCGTGGCGGGATCGGTCGAGTCGAGCAGGCGGTCGATCTCGGGGCCGGTCTCGACAAACGTCGCGACGTGATGGTGGAACACCGCGGTCATACCCCGACCCGCGAGCTGCTGGCCGATGCGGTTCAGTCCAGCCGCGGTGGCCTGCCAGGCCGCTGGCGACATCTCATCGCGGAGGCCGGCTCGGCCGGCGCAGCGCGACCTGGCCGGTCGCTGAGGATCGGCCAGGATCAGCTCGCGGGTGCCGAGCGACTGGAGAACGTCCGCCACTTCGAGCGCCTGGGCTGCCGCTGCTTCGTGTTGTCGCGGGTCGGCGAGGTCGAGCGGACAGAAGGCCGAGGCGAGCGCGAGGGCCCGCGTCTGAAGCTCCGAACGCAGGCGGACCGGGTCCGTCGGATAGTAGCTCCACGGCCCGAGCTCGGTCCCCTCGTACCCGGCGGCCGCGATTTCGTCCATCACCCGCTGGTAGGGAAGGTCGGTGGATAATCCAGCGACTTCGAAGATACCCCAGCTGACCGGGGCGTTGCCAATACGCACGTTCAGTCTCCAAACGCCAGCCGAATGACGTTGATCGTCGCGACGATGAGCATCACCTGGACGAGAGCGCTGGCCGCGAGCAAGATCAGCGCGGCGAGGCGCTCGCGGCGGTGAAGCACGCCGGACACGACGAGGTCGCTGATGAAGACCACCGCGCCGATGCCGGGCATCTTGTAGAGATCGCTGCGCGGGCCGATCAAATCGACCGATCCCTGGCCATTGTAGTGGAGCGGAAGCAGCCTTGGCAGCGAGGGCAGCCAGGCATGCACGTAGATCGCCAGGGCGGACAGCCCGACGATGCTGGCGACGATGAGCCCAACCGCGATGGGATCACGCCAGAGCGACGAGCCGACGACCGCCCGTGCCGCCGCGATTGGTCGGAACCCGCCTAGCGGTCGGCGGCGACTGGGACGTAGACCGGCGTCAACCATTCCGCGTACTTGCCGTTGCGCCCGCGAACGGCGTCAAAGAAAATCGCTTGCAGTTGTTTGGTCACCGCGCCGATCGCACCGGTGCCGATGGGTCGGCGGTCGACCTCGACGACAGGCGTGATCTCGGCGGCGGTGCCGGTCATGAAGCACTCGTCGGCGCTGTAGAGCTCGCTGCGATCGATCGACCGCTCGGTCGTGGCCAGGCCCAGCTCGTCGTGAGCGATCTGCATCACCGACGCTCGGGTGATGCCGACGAGGATGTTGTCTGACGGCGGTGGCGTAATCAGGCTGTTCCCGGAGCGGAGAAAGATGTTTTCGCCGCTCCCCTCGCAGACGTGCCCCTCCTGGGTCAGCATGATCGCCTCGTCGAACCCGTTGAGCTGGGCTTCGGTTTTGGCCAGGGCTGAATTGACGTAACCACCGGTCACTTTCGCGCGGGCGGGAATCGCGTTGTCGTCGATCCGTCGGAAGCTGGACACGCAGCAGCGGCAGCCCTCCGAGGCGTCGATATACTTGCCGAAGGCGGTCGTGAAGATGGCGAAGTGGTCCTCGAGATTGTGCATGCGCACCCCGACGACGCTCGATCCCTTGTAGAGGATCGGTCGCACGTAGACGTCTTCACGATGCTCGTTCCGTCGGACCAGCTCGACCGTAAGGGCGCAGAGGTGGTCGACGGAGTGCGGGCAAGAGAGCCCGAGGATGTGGGCGGACGTCAGCAGCCGCTGGTAATGCTCGCGCATGCGGAAGAGATACATCTGCCGATCGTCCTGGCTCCAGTAGCCGCGGATGCCTTCGAAGCACCCCGTGCCGTAGTTGAAGGCGTGGGTCATAATGTTGACGTTCGCATCGGCGAGCGGCACGAACTGCTCGCGGAAATAGGCAAGAGGAATCATGCGGGGAGGATCCTCCTCTCAGATATGGCGGTTCAGGGCCATTATAGCACGACCCCCTACGTGCTATAATCGCGCTCGTTGAGATTGTCCGGAGGGTAGGGGTTGCTCAACCCGATCAGCGCATTCCTGGGATTCTTTTCGCACGACATCGGCATCGACCTGGGAACCGCGAACACCCTGGTCCTGGTCCGTGGCAAAGGAATCGTCATCAACGAGCCGTCGGTCGTGGCGGTCAACAAGAAGTCGAAGAAGGTGCTCGCCATCGGCTCCGAAGCGAAGCGGATGGTCGGACGAACGCCGGCCAACATCGTCGCGGTCCGGCCGTTGAAGGATGGCGTGATCAGCGATTTCGACGTGACCGAGCAGATGCTGAAATACTTCATTGGACGAGTGCATTCCCAGCTCGGCTTGATCCCGCGCCCGCGGGTGGTCATCGGCATTCCGAGTGGCGTGACCGAAGTTGAGAAGATGGCGGTGCATGACGCGGCCCGTAACGCCGGCGCGCGCGAGGCGCACTTGATCGAGGAGCCGATGGCAGCGGCAATCGGAGCCGGGCTGCCCGTCACCGATGCGACTGGGAGCATGATCGTGGACATCGGCGGCGGGACGACTGAGGTCGCCGTGGTCTCGCTCGGCGGAATCGTCGTCAGCCGGTCGATCCGGGTGGCCGGGGACGAGATGGATCAAGAGATCATCCTCTACGCTCGGCAGAAGCACAACCTCTTGATCGGCGAGCGGATGGCCGAAGAGGTGAAGATCGCGGCCGGCTCGGCGTATCCCCTCGCGGAAGAGCGCATGGTCACGTTGCGAGGACGCGATTTGGTGACCGGTCTGCCGAAGTCGATCGAAGTGAGCAGCGTCGAGGTGCGGGAGGCGATCTCGAGCTCGGTCGCCCAGATCGTCGAGGCTGTCCGGACGACGATTGAAGAAACGCCGCCCGAATTGGTGAGCGATCTGATGGCGCAAGGCATCGCCCTCGCGGGCGGGGGGGCGCTGCTCGCCGGGCTCGAAGAACGGCTGAGCCACGAAACCAGGATGCGCGTGTACCGAGCCGAGGACCCACTGACCTGCGTCGTGCGCGGAACGGGTGAGGCGCTCGAGGAGATCGAGATCCTCCAGAAAGTCGAAGTGCCGGTCCAATACGCTCGTCCGCCGCGTTAGGGGGCGTCGTGCTGACGCGGCTCGTCTATCTTGTCGTGATCCTCGTCGCCGGCGCGCTGATTCTGGCGCTGTCTCGCCTGCCGCAGGTCCAGTTCATCGAGACGATCGCGTTCGAGGTGCTGGGGCCGGTCGAGGTTGGCGTCTCCATACCGGCCGGGCGCCTCGATCAGATCGGGCAAACGATCGAGGGAATCGGTCAGTTACGCGCGGAGAACGCGCGACTCCGCGCCGAGGTCGATCGTTTGTCCCAGGAGGCGGTGCTCCTTCCCGAGCTACAGCGGGAAAACGCCGAGCTGCGCGCCGAGCTGCAGTTTCAACAGACCGATCCCCAGTTCAAGTGGATCACCGCTCGGGTCATCGGCGTCGATCCCTCGAACCTGGTGCATTCTATCATCGTCGATCACGGGAGTCGGAGCGGTATCGTCGTTGGGATGACCGTGACGACGCCGGGTGGTCTCGTGGGTCAGGTGGTCCAGGTGACGCCGAATACCGCTAAAGTCCTGCTGGTCACCGACGTGTCGAGCTCGGTTGCCTCGCTGATCCAGTCGAACCGCGCCAAGGGCGTGGTGAATGGGTCGCGGGGTGGACAGTTGACGATGACCTACATCCCGCAAGGGGTAAAGGTCCAGGCGGGCGACCGCGTCGTCACCTCGGGCCTGGGCGGCGTGTACCCGAAGGGTCTCTGGGTTGGGACCATCACCGAGGTTCACCAGAACGACGTCGAGCTGTACCAGGAGGCGAAGGTGCAGCCGGCGGTGGACTTCGGGCGGATCGAGGACGTGCTGGTCATCGTCAACCATTTGCCAACCAGCTTGCACTGACGAGGAGGTCAAGATCGGAATCCTGGTCACCATCGTGGTGCTCCTTCTGGCAGCAATCATTCAGTCGACCGTGCTAGCACATCTGGTGGTGGCCGGGGTGAAAGTCGACCTGGTGCTTTTGCTGATCGTCGCCTGGAGCGTGCGGCGCGGGGTGGAAGAGGGTATCGTCTGGGCGCTCATTGGGGGAGTCGCGATCGACCTGCTGTCGGTCGGTCCGTTCGGTGCGTCGGTGATCGGCTTTGGCTTCGCGGCGGTTCTGGCTGGCAGCCTGGGGCCGGTCCTGAAGCAAGTGAGTGTCTTGTTGCCGCTGGTGCTCACGCCGCTGACCAGCGTCGTCGCGAGCCTGGTCGCGGCGCTGGCGATGGCGGCGCTCGGTTGGCCGGTGCCCTGGCCGGCGACGGTGGCGCTGGTGGTTTTGCCCTCCGCGGCGCTCGACACCCTGTCGATGGTCGTCGTCTATCCACTGGTGTCGCTGGCAGACCGTCGCCCCCACGCGCCGGACTGGTCAGTCTAGTGCTCGTCGGGATCGACGGCAGCCGGGCTGGGCGCGCGGTGCGAACGGGGACCGAGGGGTACTCGCTGCACCTGATCGCGGCGCTGCTGCGGCGATCGAGCGGAAACCGGTATCGTCTGTACTTCGATCGAGAGCCACCTGCCGACTTGCCGTTTGCCGAGCGCGCGGAGCATCGGGTGATTCGCTTTCCGCGCGCCTGGACGCACGTTCGGCTGGCAGCCGAGCTGATTCGTCGCCCACCCGAGTTGCTGTTCGTGCCGGCGCACGTCATTCCGTTGGTCTGCCCGGTGCCCGCGGTTGCGACGGTTCACGACGTGGGCTATCTCTGGCATCGCTCGGCGTACACGCCTCTCGCCTGGATTCTTCTCCACGCCGGGACCCTGTTGAACGCGCGCGCGGCGCGCCGAATCGTGGCGGATTCGCGGGCGACGGCGCGTGACCTGGTCGATCACTTTGGCGTGTCGCCAGAGCGGATCCGCGTGGCCTACCTTGGTGGGCCACCCGTTCGGGTGGTAGACCCGGACCCCGAGATCGTCGCGCGGTACGGGTTGCCGCCGCGTTACTTCCTCTTCGTGGGGACACTTCAGCCGCGCAAGAACCTGACGCGTCTGTTGCGGTCATTTGCCAGCGTCCCCCAGCCGAGGCAATCACAAGTGGGGTTGGTGCTGGCGGGTCGGCCGGGGATTGGCTCCGCGGAGCTTCGCCAGCGAGCCGCGGCTTTGGGCCTCGAGAGTCGGGTGACCTGGCTCAGCTACGTTCCCGAGGAGCATCTCGCGCCGCTGTACGCCGGAGCAGTCTCGCTGGTGTTCCCCTCCCTGTACGAGGGTTTTGGCCGGCCGATTCTCGAGGCGATGGCGTGGGGAACGCCGGTGGTCGCGTCCAATGCCAGCTCCCTGCCGGAGGTCGTCGGTCCGGCGGGGCTACTCGTCGATCCGTATGACGTGGAGGGTCTGAGCCAGGCGATGGCGCGATTGCTCGACGATCAGCCACTGCGCGAACGGCTGATCGTGGCGGGCCGTCTGCGGGCGGCGGAGTTCACCTGGGACCGATGCGCGGCCGAGGTCGAAGTGGCGTTCGCGGAGGCAGCTGGCACCGGTTTTGCCGATCAAGCGAGCTGGCCAGTCCATTCCTCACGAGGAGGCGCTGTGGCGCAGCAGGCGGTACGCACTGTGAACATCACCCTGTCGAACAACGCGATCGAGCCGCGCGTCGTCCGGGTGCCGGCGAATTACCCGATCAAGTTCGTGGTCCGCAACGCCGGGTCCTGTCGCCATCAGTACGCGGTGCCCGCGGTCCCCGGCTTTAGCATCGACGTCCTGCCCGGGCAAACGACCATCGAAATCTTCACGTTTATCAACGTGGGAACGTTCCTGGTCGTCAGCAACGACGACGAGGACCAGAAGCACGGGCTGCGCGGCGAGCTGATCGTGGAGGCGCTGTACTGAGCGAGAAGTCCCGGGCCTGTGCTACAATACCCCAGCCGCTTCCCACAGGCTCGAACGGACCTGTTCACATCACTCTTACTTTCCCCGGTGCTTCCTGTTGCGCGGGTGGGCGTTTGTCGACGAACGACTGAAAGTCTTGTCTCGGGGTTGACACGTGCGCAAAATACTGCTTCTTGGTGGGACCGCACTCGTGGCGGGAATGCTCGTTGCCGTGATGACGTTGTTCGTTTCACATCCAGTTCGTTCCAATGGGCTGGATACCGCGACTCCGGTCACGGTCGTCTCTGACCTGGCCTCGTCGGCGTCGATTTTACTGGCTCCGAGCGCAACGCCAAGCCCCACGAGCACTTCAACCGCGACGCCGGTCCCGCCAACCGCTACTCCGGCCCCACCAACGGCCACGCCGACGCCAGCCGCGCCGGTGAAGACGGGCTCGGCTCCTCCGCCGAACATCCAGTCCGTCTCAATTGCCGTCGTCGACGAAGGCTCGGGAGCGCTGCTGTATGGACGCGATCCTCATCGCCAGATGGCACCGGCCAGCCTGACCAAGATCTTCACCGCTCTGGTCGCTCTGAAGTATGGCGACATCAACCAGCAGGTACACGTCCAGTTCGATCAGAGCCAGCTCGTCGACAGCACACTGATGGGGCTGAAAGAGGGAGACACGTTCTCGCTCGAGGACCTGCTGTACGGGCTGCTGCTGCCGTCGGGGAACGACTCGGCCCTGGCGATCGCGAACGCGGTGGGCGGCAACGAAGACCACTTCGTCGCGATGATGAACGCGGAAGCCCAGGATCTGGGACTGCACGACTCTCACTTCGTCAACCCGCACGGTCTGGATGCACCCAGTCATTATTCGAGCGCCTACGACCTCGCGATGGCCTCTCGATACGGGATGACTCACTATCCGGAGTTCCGTAAGATCGTGGGGACCAAGGCGTACCAGGTGCATGGATCGCGGACGTTCTGGGTCTATAACCTGAACCGTCTGCTACCGAACTATCCGGGTGCCGACGGCGTGAAGATTGGCTACACCGACAACGCTGGCCACACCATCGTCGGCTCGGCGACGCGCAACGGCCACCGCGTCTACGTCGCCCTGATGGAGTGCAGCGATACCCTGGGCGACACGGTGCCGCTGTTCAACTGGGTTTTCGCCAACTACACCTGGCCGGCGAATGCCCCGCTGTCCGCGGGCGTCACTCCGACGCCAACGCCCGCGCACGCATGAGTAAGGGACGGATCCGCTTGAGCGAGACGGTCGCCGGTTCGCCCACGATGGTTTTCGCGCTTTTGACGGACCTGGAGCGGTCGCCAGAATGGGATCCCCGGGTGAGTCGTGTCACGCAGATGACGCGCGGCCCGCTGCGGGCCGGCGTCATCCTGCGGGGAACGATCGCGGCCAACGGCGAGGAGTATCACCTGGACGACGAGGTCGCCGAGTACGACCCGCCCTGGCACTTCGGCCTGCGTTCGGTGCAGGGCGCGACGGAAGCCATCAGCTACACGCTGGTGGAGGAAGCTGAAGGGATCACCCGGCTGGACGTGTCCTTGTCGTACGACCTCCCGGATCCGCCGGCCGCCTCTGGCTTGGACGATGCAGCGCTGCGCCAGCAAATCGCCGATGGACTGGCTCAGTCGCTCCGTGTCCTCAAGGGACTGATCGAGCGCGAGTCCGCCTGATCTCCTTGAGCCACCGCCTGTCGCGGTGTATACTTATGCGAGTGATGAGTGATTAGCGGCTAGTGGTTAGGACTGAGCGACATCGTCGTCGCTCAGTCCTAACCACTAACCACTCGTCACTCGCTCGGAGGGGTGCAAGAGTGGTTGATTTGGCACGCCTGGAGAGCGTGTAGGTCGCAAGGCCTCGTGGGTTCGAATCCCACCCCCTCCGCCACATCGACCGGTGAAGGATCGATCTCCCCGTGAACGAGTCTCCGCGCGCGGTCGATCTCGCGCTCCAATGGCGTGCTCTCACGCCGCCTGTTGCCCAGATGATTTCAATTCGCCGTACCGCTGCCGCAGCTTCGGCAAGACCTCTTGCCCGTAGAACTGGATGAACTCGCGCTGCCGGTTGCCGGGTGCGTGGAAGAACAGGTGCGTGAAGCCGGCCTGGATGAACTTCTCGGCCAGGGCGACGTGCTCGCCCGGGTCGCCGGAGATGAACCAGTTGCTCGCGATAGTCTGGTCGCTCAGGTAGCTGCCGTACCGCTGCATGTCGCGCGGGTCGTAGATGCCGTACTTGTCGAGACCCGGGAACATGCTGTCGGCCCAGAGCCGCGCCTCATCGATGCCCTCGGCCCTGTTCTGGGCGTAGACGACGGCGATCTCGACCGCCCGGGCGATCAAGGTTGGATCGCGTTTGGCCTCCCGGGCGCCGCGCTCGAGCGCCGGGATCAACGACGTGCAATCGCGGCCCGGTCCGCCGGCGCCGCCCGTGGTGATCCACCCATCGCCGTACTGGCCGGCGAGTCGCGCGGTGTCGGCGCCCGACGCGGCGACGAACAGCGGAATGGGCTCGGGTGGCTGGCCGTAGAGGTGGGCATCACGGGTCTGGTAGTAGCGGCCGGCGTAGGTGAGGTGCTCGCCGTTCCAGAGGCCGCGGATGATCTGGATGGCTTCGATCAGCCGATCCTTGCGCTCGGGATAGCGCGGCCAGCAGCCGGTGGTCGCGGTCTCGTTCAGCGGCTCACCCGTTCCCACGCCGAGCCAGAAGCGACCCGGAAACATCACTCCGAGCGTCGCGGCGGCCTGGGCGATCACCGCCGGGTTGTAGCGCAGAGTCGGACAGGTGATGCCCGTGCCGAAGTGGATCCGCTGCGTCCGGGCGCCGAGCGCGCCCAGCCAGCTCCAAACGAACGAGCAGTGGACGTCGTCGTTCCGCCAGGGATGGAAGTGGTCGCTGGCGTCGACGGAGTCGAACCCCTGGCGTTCCGCTTCGATCACGTTCTCGAGTAACTCGTTCGGCGCAAACTGTTCCGTCGCCGCCTTGTAGCCCAGAACCAGCATCGCACACCTCGCTTGACTCGACGACTGACGAATTGGAAAGAGGGAGGGGTGGCAAGATCCGGACCCTGGGTAGGCAGTCCCGTAGGGTGGCAGCTTGTCTGCCGCCGCCCGGCCCACCGTAGACGACCGTGGCCTCGCCTCGTAGGGTGGCAGCCTGTCTGCCGCCGCCCGTCGTCCTCGTCGCACG
>DATLRG010000115.1:0-9188 GCA_035534795.1 Chloroflexota bacterium | reverse complement strand
GCACGATGGAGGAGATAATCAGTTGCCCCAGGACCAGTGGAAGACCTTCAGCAAGCGTCGGGGAGAGCGGACCTCGCTCGAGCTGGCCAGCCCGGTGACGACTCGGGTCACGACGCGGTTTCAGGAACTGGAAATCGTCGACACGGTCGCCTACGGCCGCTGCCTTTTCCTCGACGAGAAGATCCAGTCCGCTCTGGCCGATGAGTTCATTTACCACGAAGCGCTCGTGCAGCCCGCTCTGGTCACGCATCCGGCGCCTCGACGGATCTTCATCGCGGGCGGTGGCGAGGGGGCGACGGCGCGCGAAATTCTCCGTCACCCCGGCGTCGAGTCGGTGCTGATGGTCGACATCGATCCTGAAGCCGTCGCGGCCTGCCGTGCCCAGCTCGGCGAGTTCCATCGCGGTGCCTTCGACGACCCCCGACTCGAGCTGGTCCACGCCGATGCCCGCGCGGCGCTCGAGCACTCGGACACTGCCTTCGACGTCGTCGTCGTCGACGTCACCGATCCCCTGGCCGGCGGTCCGTCCTATCGCCTTTTCACGCGGGAGTTCTACCAGATCGCGCGGGAGCGCTTGCGGCCCGATGGTCTGATCGCGGTGCAGGCCGAGAGCGGCGACTGTGGTGCTCTCGAAGGACACGCGGCGATCGTGAAGACGCTGGGCGCGGTCTTCAACCGCGCGGTGGGCTACCGCGCGCACGTTCCGTCCTTTGGCGAGACCTGGGGCTTCGCGGTTGCCGGCGATGGTCGGCTCCCGGTGGATCGATCGGCCGAGGACGTGGATCGAATTCTGGCCGCGCGCGGCCTCGGCGACCTGCGCTTCTACGATGGCTTGACCCATCGCGGGCTCTTTTCGCCGGACCGCTACTACCGCGACGCGCTGGCGCACGCGGCGGTCGTCATCGACGACGATCATCCGCTGGTGATCGCATGAACCGGGTCACCCTCGAGCACCGCGAGGCCCCGGCGGTGGCGCCCGCGGCAGCCCGACTGATCGAGCGCAGCCACGCGTTGGCGACGCCCTTTCTCCTGATCGATCCGACGCGGCTGCGCGAGAACCTGCGGCAGCTCCGGGCTGCTTTCCCGCGTGCCGGGATCTATTACGCGGTCAAAGCCAATCCACACCCCCGCGCTCTTCAGATCGTGGCCGAAGAAGGCGGCGGATTCGAGATCTCCTCCGACGGCGAGCTGGACCTGGTCGAGGCGGTTGGCCGCGGTGCGCCGCTGCTTTCGAGCAATCCGATCAAAGCGCCCAGCTTTATCCGTCGGGCAGCGCGCGCCGGCGTCACCGCCTTCGCCGTCGATTCGGCGGACGAGCTCGTCAAGGTCGCGCGCGAGGCGCCGGCGGCTAGCGTGTACGTGCGCCTGCTGGTGGATAACAGCGGGAGCGAGTGGCCGTTGGCGCGCAAGTATGGGGTTGATCGGGACGAGGCGGTCGCTCTGCTGGCCCAGGCGGCTGACCTCGGGTTGGATCCGTGCGGCACGACCTTCCACGTCGGCTCTCAGTGCCGGCTGGCCGCGAGCTGGGACGCGGCGCTGGCCGTCTCTGCAGACGTCTGGAACGGCGCGGCGCAGCCCAATCTCGATCTCACGTTCCTCAGCATCGGCGGCGGATTCCCCGTTCAGCACACGCGACCGATCCCATCGTTCGGGGAGATCGGCGAGGCCGTCCAGCGCGCGATTGCCGACCGGTTTCCCCCGGCCGTGAACGTCACGCTCGAGCCGGGGCGCGCCATCGTCGGCGATGCCGCCCTGCTGGGAGCCTCGGTGATCGGCAAAGCCCGGCGCGGGGACGAGCGCTGGGTGTACCTCGACGTCGGCGTTTTCAATGGGCTGATGGAAACGATCGCCGGTTTTTCCTACGAGGTCAGTACCCTGGCCGGAGGACCGCGCTCGGACGTCGTCCTGGCCGGTCCCAGTTGCGACAGCGTCGACGTCATCGCGGATTCAGCGCTGCTGCCAGAGCTGAACGTCGGCGACCGCGTCTACTTCCTGAACGCGGGCGCCTACACGCTGGCCTACGCCTCGCATTTCAACGGCTGGCCGCCGCCGGTGGTCCACTTCCTGGAGTAGATCAGGGAATGCGGGTCCGCCTGGACCCCGCGTCACCCCATTTCTGTCTCTCTCCGCCGCCGCGCCAGCGTCGCCTGAAACTCGGCTCCTAACAGCAGGACGATGGCGGCGTAGTAGGCCCAGGTCAGCAGCGCGATCACCGCCCCGACGGAGCCGTAGACGGCGTTCAAGTCGGCAAACCTGCTGAGATACCAGACGAACAGTTCCTTGCTCATCTCGAAGAGGACGCTGGCAAGAAGAGCGCCCGGCCAGACGACACGCCAGTCGAGGCGTCGGCTGGGCACGTATCGGTAGATCAGCGCAAGGACGGCGAACGTGACACAGAATGGCAGCGCGACGGACAACAGCGGCAACAATAGCCGGACGTCGGAGAGGCGGACGCCCAGGAGCGGCAGATCGAGACTGGTGGCGATGGTCAGCGCCGTGCTCAGGAGTAACGACACGACGAAGGCCAGCCCGACCGCGAGCACCAATCCAAGCGCCAGCAGCGCGCTCTCGATCAGGTTGCGCCGCCGGGGCACCTTCCAGATCGTGTCGAGCGCCACGTTGATGGTGCTGAAGACGCCGCTGGCCGACCAGAGCAGCCCCAACGTCGCCACGATGCCCGCCGGCCCTCTGCCCTGCACGACCTGGTTGATTGTCGCCAGAATCAAGTTTTCCGATCCCGGGAACACCGCGGCGATTCCCCGCACGAGCCGATCGCGGGTGGCGGGATCGGTGAAGACGACGCCGGCAATCGCCAGCAAGCCGAGGATCATCGGAAAGATCGAAAGCAAGGTGTAGTAGGCGATGCTCGCCGCCAGCAACGTCGCATTGTCGCGCCCGAACGCCGCGACGGTCTCCCGGATAACCGAGATTGCTCTCATCCGCCTGCTCCTGTCCGCATGGTATACTACAATGCAAGTAGGTTCACGGTGAGAAGTCCCTGGATGAGCTTGCTGTGCTATGTACAGCAAGCTCATCCTGGGACTTCTCACCGTGGCTGTACCCGCGTCTGCCGTTGTCGAAAATAACCGTCGGCGGGCAGGGAGAGCGCCCGCCGTTCGTTGTGCCCGGACTGAAACATGAACCAGAAAGCAATCGAACTACTAGAATTTCCCGAGATTCGCGCTCAATTGGCGTCGTTCTGCGGCTTTTCGGCGAGCAAGGAGCTCGCTCAGGCGCTGGAGCCAACCGCCGATGGGGTGCTGGTCGCCCGACGCCTGGCGTTGACCAGCGAAGCGGTCCGGGTGCTCAATCTCTCGCCGAATCTGAGCGTTGGCGGAGCGCGCGACGTCCGGCCGTCGGTCGAACGCGCCCGGCTCGGCGGACTACTCGACGCGGAGGCCCTCCTGGCGATTCGAGCGACCGCGGCGAGCGCGCGAGTCATGCGCGCGACGATCGGCCGGTTGGATCAACTCGCGCCCGGGCTGGTCGACCTGGCTGACCGGCTGGACGAGTTTCCCTCGATCGAGAACGAGGTCGGCCGCTGCCTGGGTGACACCGGCGACGTCCTCGACTCCGCCAGCCCGGCGCTCGGCCGGATTCGGGCTGACGCGCGCAACGCGCACCAGCGCCTCCTCGATCGCCTGCACGACCTCGTTTACGGCGGCGCTTACCGCACTGCTCTCCAGGAATCGCTGATCACCATGCGCGAGGGTCGCTACGTCGTGCCGGTGCGCTCGGATTCGCGGGGTCAGCTTCGTGGGTTGATTCACGATCAGTCGTCCAGCGGCCAGACGGTCTACGTCGAGCCGTTCGAGACGGTCGATCTGAACAACCGCTGGCGCCAGCTTCAGATCGAAGAGGCCCACGAGATCGAGCGGATCATGCGCGTGCTGAGCGACCTGGTGGCCGCGAGCGCCGACAGTCTGATCGCGACCGTCACCGCGATGGCGGAGATCGACCTTCAACTGGCCAAGGCGCGGCTCGCCACGGCGCACCGTGCCGTCGAACCGCTCCTGGAGCTCGGGTCTGGCCAGGCGGGCCAACGCGGCCTCCACCTGGTCAACGCGCGCCACCCATTGTTGCGCGGCAAGGTCGTCCCGATCACCGTCCGCCTCGGCGACGACTTTCAGGTCATGGTCATCACCGGGCCGAACACCGGCGGCAAGACCGTCGCCTTGAAAACGGCCGGGCTGCTGTCCCTGATGGCGCAGGCCGGCCTTCACCTTCCAGCCGATTCCGGCTCGCAGGTCCATCTCTTCCAGGACGTGATGGCCGACATCGGCGACGAGCAGAGCATCGAGCAGAGCCTGTCGACGTTCTCGTCGCACATGCGCAACGTCGTCGAGGTCGTCCGGGTCTCCGGTCGCAACACGCTGGTCCTCCTCGACGAGGTCGGCGCGGGCACCGACCCGGCCGAGGGCTCGGCGCTCGCCCGCGCGGTCTTGCGTCGACTGCTCGACCGCGGCGCCTGGGTCATCGCGACGACGCACTACACCGAGCTGAAAGCCTTCGCGCACGACATCGATGGGCTGATCAACGCCTCGGTCGAGTTCGATCCGCAGACGCTGGCGCCGACCTATCGCCTGCAGATCGGTCTGCCGGGCAAGAGCAACGCGCTGGCCATCGCCGCGCGGCTGGGGCTCGACGCGGACGTCCTGGCCGACGCGGGCCAGATGATCGACGCCGGCCAGGTACAGGTCGAGAACCTGCTGGAAGGCATCCACGCCGAGCGGCGGCGCGCCGAGGAGTTGTTGGCGACATTGGACGCCGAGCGGAAAGCGGTCCAGCGGGTGCGGGCCGAGCTCGATCAGCGCCTGCGCGGTATCGACGATGAACGGCGCGAGGTGTTACGACAGGCGCGGCAGGAAGCCGACTCCGAGCTGGCCGAGCTACGGGCGCAGCTCCGCCAGGCGGCGACGCTGCTCCAGCGCCAGGAGCGGACCCGTGGCGAGCTGACCACGGCCGCGCAGGCGCTCGAAACGGCCGGACGCCAGGTGCTGGCCAAGCCCCTCCGCGGAACACCCACGTTACCGGACCTGCCGACGATCCAGCGCGCGAGCGTCACCCGACCGCTGGCAGTCGGCGATTGGGTCCGGGTGCTCCGGCTGGGCCGCGACGGACAGGTCACCGGGCTGGCCGCGGATGGCGGCGCGGTCGAGGTCCAGGCCGGTAACTTCAAGCTGCGCGTGGCCCTGCACGAGGTGGAGAGGACGGAAGCACGTCAACCCGCCGAGGTTGCCACGTCGAGCGCCTCGTCCGGTGCGTCGATCTGGAATCTCGAAGCGCGGACCATGCCGGAGCGGCAGATCGACATGCGCGGCTGGCGCGCCGAGCAAGTGGTCCCCGAGCTGGAGCAATACCTCAGCGATGCCTGCATGGCGGGGCTGCCGAGCGTGCGGATCGTCCACGGCAAGGGGACGGGCGTCCTGCGGCAGGTCGTGCGTGAGTATCTCGCCGAAAGTTCGATGGTCGAGCGCTTCGAGCCCGCCGACTTGCGCGACGGCGGCGAGGGCGTGACCATCGCGCACCTGGCGGGTTGACAAGGCTCTCAGACTAGCCCCGGCCCTCCTCACGTCAGCAGGGCGGCAATGTGTCGCGCCACCACGTCCGCCTCGGCGGTCAAGCCGCGCGCGTCATTGCCGCTCAGAAGAAGCCACCGCTCACGCCCCCTGCGGTCGACGAGATAGACCGCCGGCGTGTGCGTGACGTCGCCGTTGGGCTCGACCTCCGCATCGATGCCGTAGGCCTTCCAGACCGTTTTCAAGAGTGTCGCTGACCCGGTCAAGAACAACCAACGAGCGGTCAGGCCGCGCGCGTCAGACCACCCTCGGACGTCCTGCACCGACTATCGATGAAAGCGAGAACCACGACCTTGCCGCGAAAGTCGGACAAGCGGTGCTGGCGCCCGAATTGGCCCGACCAGAGCGAAGTCGGGGGCCGGCGTACCGCCGAGTGGTGTCCCCAGGTCCACACCAGAGGCCTCGCTGCTGCCGGTCACGGGCGGATGATCGGGGACTGTCTGAAGGAGCGTTGGGTCGAGCCGAAGCACGACCAGAGCACACACGATCAGGACAACCAGCGGCCAGAGCACCACCGGGGCGATGCGCGACGACGGTCGCGGCGTGGTCGCCTTACCACCAAACATAGCACTTCCGATTGCATCGATGCGACCAGGGCCGCCGGCGCAGGTCCTCCTCGGCGAATCCTCAGCCAGACGTCGCCGGAGGCACTGGTCCCTCCGGCACGCTGTCGGGTGCTGCCGGTTTCTCGAACAGCCGGCGTAGCTCCTTCTCGCGGTGTCCGCGGCTCAGCACGCTGGCGACGTCCCCGGGAAGGAGTTGCATGCTCGCTCGTGGGACGAGGATCTCGTCTCCTCGGTGGACCGAGACGACGAGCGTCTCCGGCATGAGTCGTAGCTCGGCAAGTGTCTTCCCCGCGACGGCCGATCCCGCACCCACGGTGAGGTCGAGCATCTCTCCGCCACCAGCCAGGCCACTCACTCCGCGGACCGCGCTGTTGAGCGCGCCGCGGTAGGCGCGCACGACGTCCCCTGCCGCGACGATGCCAACCACGCGCCGGTCGTCGTGACTCGCCAGCACCGGTAGCCAGCGCACGCGATGGGTCGCCAACGTTTCGAGTACCACGTCCAGCGTCTGCGAGGAGACCGCCGCGACTGGCTCACCATTCATCGCCGCCGCCACGGTCGTCGTCGCCCGCGCTTCCGGAGAAATCAGGCGGAGGTCGGCCCGCGTCAACACGCCCATCAGCCGCCCGTCGGCATCCACGACCGGAGCGCCCTCCAGGGAACCATCGTCGATCAACGCCGCCGCTTCGTCGACCGACATCGTCGGCCGGATGACGACCGGCAGCGGCGTCTGGGCGTCGGCGACGGTCAACGACGAGAGCAGCGGGAATCGCATCCGCGCCCGGTGAGCCGGCGAATCAGCCCGACTGTCGATCTGGCTGGTGTAGATCGTGTTGTTGCCGACGACCAGATACGATAACCCGACCGCGAGCATCGCCGGCGCCAGCAGGGACAGGTTGCCGGTCATCTCCGCCACCATCAACATGACCGCTAACGGCGCGTGCGCGATGCCCCCGAACAGTGCCATCATCCCAATAATCACGAATGGCGCCGCGTCCGCCGGCATGCCCGGTAGCACGGTGTACCCAAGACGCCACAACGATGCCCCGACCATCGCGCCGATGACCATGCCCGGACCGAAGATCCCGCCACTCCCGCCCGAGCTGATGCTGAGCGAGGTGGACAGAATCTTTCCAAACGGCAGGAGGAGGACGACCCAGAGCGGCAAACTCAGCAGCGCGGCGCTCATCCCGACCTGAACCCAGCCGTAGCCCATGTACAGAACCTGCGGCATCACCAGCCCCATGCACCCGACGATGAAGCCGCCGATTGCCGGTTTCACGGCCCGTGGGAGCTTGATCCGATGGAAAACGTGGCCAGTCTCGTAGAAGCAGCGGGCGTAGAGTATACCGATGGCGCCGCAGACGAGACCGAGGATCGCATAGTAGATCAACTGGATCGGCTCGGTGAA
Organism: Chloroflexota bacterium; assembly: GCA_035534795.1. Classification (GTDB taxonomy): domain Bacteria; phylum Chloroflexota; class UBA6077; order FW602-bin22; family CADDYW01; genus JAJPKB01. Next base: position 1,632 of record DATLRG010000115.1, on the reverse strand, counting down.
GCCGAATCGCGTCTGATCGCCAAAAATGGGCTGGAAGCCCAGGACCATCCCGAAGATCGAGTAGCCGACGATCGAGGCGATCAGCGAGGGAATGATCGCTTCGACCTCGATGTCGTGGAGGTACAAGATTTCCGCCGCCAGGACGGCGCCGCCGAGGGGCGCGCGAAAGATCGCGCCAATGCCCGCGCCAATCCCAACGGCGACCGCGATCCGTCGGTCGTCGTCGCTCAGGTGTAACACGTCGCCCAGGAACGAGCCAAAACCCGCCGAGATCTGGGCGGTCGGCCCCTCGCGCCCGCCGCTGCCTCCCGAGCCGATGGTGATCGCCGACGCGACCAGCTTGATCAGCGGGATCCGGCCACGGATACGTCCGCGCTGGAAGTGGATCGAGGCGATGGCGGCGTCGGTTCCGTGTCCCTCGGCCTCGGGCGCGAGGCTAAAGACGATCAGGCCGCTGAGCAATCCGCCCAGTGCGGTGATCAGCGGGAGCGCCCAGGGACGTCCGATCGGCAAAATGCCGGTCGTGCCTTCGCCGGCCGGGGAGGGCGGGAGGTACTGGGCGCCCATGCCCAGGAAGAATAACGTTGCGTAATGAATCGCCTCGGTGAAGGCGAGCGCGCCGACCCCGGCGACAATGCCGATTAGGACGGCGATGCCGATCCACTTTCGAATGTAGCGCGTCGTCTCAACGGCGCGCCCGAACGTCGGCACGCTCGCGATGCCAATCAAAATTCACTCCTCCCGTACGGCCTTCTACGATGATCGACAGCCCAGGAGAAGGTCAGAGCTGAGCCACACCGAAGGCGATTCCGCCCACGACGCCGCTGGCGGCCGGACGCACATGGTGGTTCACCCTAAGAGTTCCTATCAAAACCTGAGTTTCAGCGCGCTCCGCGCGCTGAAACTCAGGTTTTGATAGTGTTTCTAAGTCTACACTGGCTTGACCTTGACGATCAACTACCCGAACGAGCCAGCTAGTAACCCAGCGACGACCTGGACTGCCGCGACGAAGCGATGCCAGAATAGAATGATCTGCCACCCATGAGGGAACGCCGAACCACGGATCTAGCCAGCCGCCTGGCAGGGTCGCGTGCATCCTTGCCGGGCACGGATTACATGCCTTTGGCGACCGACTGGGCCGAGTCGCGGGAGGCATTCAAGCTCGTCGTCCTGGAAGAAGCGCTCCGCACGATGGCCTTGCGCAACGTCGGGCGCCTGCCGGTCGTCCTACCGGGGAACCCGCACCGGATGATCGGCTTGCTGCGACGCAACGACTTGATCGAGGCATTTCGACGCCAGACTGCTCCATCACGACCGGCCGTCCCGTCGCTCGACATCGGCGCCTGGGGCGGCACCCGGTTCATCGAGATGGTGCTGGCGCCGGCTGCGCCGGCCGCCAACCACCTGGTGCGCGAGCTGGCTTCGTCGCTCCCGCGCGACACCGTCATCGTGGCCATCCGCCGAGCCTCCAGCGGCCGGGTCTTGCTGCCTTGGGGCGGCACCGACCTGCGGCCCGGCGACGTGGTCGTTCTCCTGACACGCCCTCAGCACGATGGCGCGACACGCAAATTGTGCGAATCGCCAGCCCCCGCCAGCGAAATTCAGACTCTCTGACGCAGAGGCGACGGTTTG
>DATLRG010000114.1:0-2205 GCA_035534795.1 Chloroflexota bacterium | reverse complement strand
GTGTCGACCGGCACATGCACCGCAGGTGCTCGGATGCCTCGATCGTGGACCGGCGCCCCGCCTATTGGTTGGCGCCAGTCCGGGCCGCGCGTCCCTGGGGCGGCAGCGGCGTGTCCGCATTTCGTGTCGCCCTCGCGGCCCGTGGCGGTACCGTAGCGACACGAAATGGACCGTAAAGTCCGCATGCCGGGCGGTCGCGCGAATCGACGCCTGGGTCGGTTCACGAGGCTTTTCCTGTCGGGCGCTGAAGACTGCGAAGAGCCTTGGTGTCCTCGGCGCTCGGCCCTGGTCACTATGCTCGGCCCGACGTGACCGGACCCTTAAGCAACATCAAGATCGTCACCGCCTCGATTCCCTCGCCTCCGACGCGGTGGTTCAACATCGGTCCGCTTGAGGTCCACTACTACGCGCTGTTTATCATCGCCGGCGCCCTTGTGGCGATCTGGCTCACCTATCGGCGCTGGACCGCCCGAGGCGGGAGTGGCGACCTGGTCGTCGAGGTCGCCCTCTGGTCGGTGGTCGCCGGCCTCGTCGGCGGGCGCCTCTACTTCGACATCACGACACCCGGCCAGATGGGCCACCAGTGGTATGCCCCGCTCGCGATCTGGCAGGGCGGCCTGGGGATCCCGGGGGCGGTGCTCTTCGGCGCGCTCGCCGGGCCTGCCACTGGCATCGGGGATCGGACGCCTGGGCAACTGGTTCAACCAGGAGCTCTTCGGCGGGCCCACCTCGCTGCCGTGGGGGCTCAAGATCGACCCGCAGTACCGGCCGACGCGCTACGCCAACGTCACGACGTTCCAGCCGACGTTCCTGTACGAGCTGATCTGGGACATCGGGCTGGCGGGGCTGCTCTTGTGGCTGGATTCCCGTGTTCGCATCCGCCCGCCGGCGCTGTTTTGCCTCTACGTGTGCCTGTATTCGCTGATCCGTCTGCTGCTTGAGCTCGTGCGCGTGGATCCCGCGTCGGTCTTTCTGGGGGAGCGGCTGAACTTCTGGGTCGCGCTCGCCGGGGTCATCGGCGGCGGTGCAGCGTTTGCGTACTTCCAGTGGCTGCGACCGGACATGCGCGCCGAGGGGGTTCCGGCGAAGACCTAGATGATTGATTCCACGCGCTCAGGCGATGTAGTCCACCAGGGCGCGGCTGGGTCGACCGAGTTGGTGGTTGAGGCCGATGCAGGCCGCCAGTGCCAAAAAGCGCTGCAAGATGCGCTCCCTGAGGCCAGCGAGGGTGCGGGCTCCATGGCGTTCGAGGGTGAAGATGTCCTTGTAGGTCCAACAGATCGACTCGATCCGTTGGCGGATCGGGGCGAGCCGGGGCCCGCGACCGGGTTCGTCGTGGCGAGCAGGTCGGACGATATGCACGCCCAGCTGATCGGCGGCCTCGGCGAACGCTCGTCCGGCATAGCCCTTGTCGCCGACGAGGGTCAGGTCCCGCTCGGCGCGCACGTGCGCAAGCAGCGCCAGGCCCACCTCGCGTTCATCGCGTCCGGGCGAGGCCAATCTCAGAGCCCTGGGCGTGCCGTCGGGGGCGAAGATCGCATGCAGCCGAAAGCCCCAGAACCAGCGCGAGTGCGAGGGGCAATAGCCATAGTCGGCGGCATCTGCCAGCTGTGAGCGCTTGGTGGTCTCGCGGCTACGTGCACACTCGACCGGCGTCGAGTTGATCAACAGCAGATCGTCGGTGAACCCTGGGCTCTGGGCGGCGAAGACCCCCATCAGCCACTCGATGGTGTCCGCCATGCGCCGGCGACGCTTGTGGTAGCCCGATTGGGCGGGCAGCGTGGGAAACAGCCCGCGCAAGCGCCCGTTGGCGACCCTCAGGAAACGACGATCGCTTGTGATCCCCATGATCGCCTGGGCGACGCACAAGGTAACAACCTCCGCGTCGGTGACGCCACGGCGAGCGTTCGCCGCGGCGCGCGGCAGGAGATCGTCGGCTGTGCAATAAACGACCGTGCAGAGAGTGTCGAGGTCGGCGTCCATCGTGGCCTCCAGGTCGACGGTGTTCTAGACACCGCCGACTTCGGCCTCTCTGTAGAAAACCCCTTCGCCACGGCGATCGCCGTGGAATCAATCATCTGAGATGGACGCGTCGGTCAAGTTTGGTGTCGAGATTGCCTTTGGTCATGGCGGTGAGTGGGCTGGGGGCCAGGCGACCGTCGCGACGGCAACGACGACTGTCACTCTGAGATGCGCGGGTCGGAA
>DATLRG010000113.1:0-3801 GCA_035534795.1 Chloroflexota bacterium | reverse complement strand
GAAGCCGGGCAGGTACGCTGCCACGGGGCGAGTGACGCGGTTCGTCACGCGCCGATTGAAGCGCGCCAGCCAGCGGGGCAATACCATAGGAGTGCCTGACGTGGTCCGTCTACGGCGTCACGACTCGGCCGACAGTGCCTGCTGAAGCAACAGCACGGGCGACGGCAAGTCGTTCTGGATCGTATCCCAGAGCACCGCCGGGTCGACGCGACGGTACTGGTGGGCAACGACGTTCCGCATTCCCATTATCTGCGACCAGGGTAACGATGAAAACCGCGACCGCGCGTCCTCTGGAACGCTCCGCGCCGCCTCGCCGAGGATCACGAACTCATACTGGACGGCTCGCAGCGTTTTCGTGTCGCTACAGAATTCGGTAAGGTCAAGATCTCGTGTGAACGCCTGAATCTCCGCGACGGCGTCGAGCATATCGTGAATCCGCGGGCGCCAGTCGCTACGCTGCACGGGTGGCTTCCTTCAGAACGTCACGACGAATCTCGTCTCGCAAGCTATCCGGCGTGAACAGGTCGACCGGTCGGTCGAGGATGCGCTCCAGGTATTCTTGGAGCTCGACGAACTTGAAGTATCCGAACGAACGGGTAACTTCGACCAGAATGTCGACGTCGCTGTCCGGCCTGGCCTGGTCGCGAGCGAACGACCCGAAGACCGAAAGTGACCGGACTCCAAATGTCTCGATCTCCGCACGATGCTCGGCCAGGATACGCAACGCTTCAGCTCGCCGCATGATGATTCTCTACCCTCGTGGTATTCCATGCCTCTCTGGAGTCTGCGCTATTATCGCACGGCAAAGCACCTCGTTGCACCACCCGGACGAGAGCGGGGTAGGATCATTCGGTTGCCCGGGAAGGCGCCCACGAGGGCGAGGGCGGATGTCGGTTGAGCGCCGCGGCGGCGGCAGGCGGCGGCACGGTGTTCATGGGAAAAACCGGGGAATAGAAAGGGACGGCGGCGCTTGCACCCGGAGCCTGTTGGACGATAATCGGAGAGCCCTCCAAGAGCAAGTCTTCAAAACCGAAGTCAATCTATCTCGTCGATGGGTTATTGGTCCGAAGGTCTGCTGTCAACGTGAGGGGCCTTGTAGCGGCCATCGGCCCACACGCTTGAGCAAACGCGCCGACCGCGACTTGGTCTGGACCAGGCCAGAGCTCGACCGATCCTCGCGCGCGACGGCGTTCGACGCGCCGCCGTCTTCTGCGTGGCAGCGCGCGATGAGTTGCGCGCTCGTAGCGACGTCGACCTCCTCGTCGAGCTCGCCACGCCGATCGGCCAGTTCCGCTTCGTCGGCCTCAAGCTCGAGCTCGAGGAGGCGCTGGGACGGAAGGTCGACCTGGTTAGCTACGACGCTCTCAAGCCCGCGCTTCGCGCGCGCATCCTCGGTGAGCAGGTGCCGACCGTGTGAAGCGGGACGTCGCGGCCCGGCCCCGAGCGCGATGACCCACCGGCTGGAGATCCTGAGCGAGAAGGCGCGTCACGGCCTCGGGCGGCTGCGACCAACCCGCTGTCGATGAAGTCGGTCTGGAGAGGCAGTGAATTCGACTGGAGGATCCGTGTCAATGGGGGTTGGCACAAATGGTATCATGGGGCTCGACAGGTACGTGATGCCTGTCTCCAACCAGCGCCGTGCCCGGCTCTCGATCGACGTCACGCCGGAATTGCGGCGACGGCTCAAGGTCGCCGCGGCGACGCGGGAGCTCTCGGTCCGGGAGTACGTCGAGGCGATCTTGCGCCAGGTCCTCGAGGCCGAGGAACGCGGGGAAATGCCGGCGGAGCGTGCGGCCTGGTCGCGCCTCTCCGCCCGCTCTTTCGCCCGCGACTGGGAATCGGCGGAGGACCAGGCCTACGATGGCCTTGCGTCGTGCTTGATCAGTCCGGCTTCTTCGCCGTACTGCCATCCGTCGATCTCCGGCCAGGAGACGCCGAGCTGGCTCAGGATCGTGATGACGTGGGCGCGGTGCTCGGTCGCATGGTTGATCGCCTGAATCACTGGCACCGCGACGGGCATGGCGTAGGCCCGGCCCTGGCGCGTCCCGCGCAACGTCTGGTGCGGATCGACGCGTTCGGCCAGCGCGATCAGCCTCTCGCCGCTCCAGCCAGCACGCTCCCGCAGGTCGACGATGCCCGGGAAGGCGTCCCCTGGGCGGAGCTGCCGCTCAGGGTGCTCCCCGGTCAGCAGCGCCACGTAGTACTGTTCCGCGCCGACGAGGTGAACGAGGGTGTCGCGGATACGCCCGTAGGTGCCGGGTGCATTGGCGTCGAGCTGATCGTCGCTCAGCTTCTCACACACGTCGAGCAGGCAAAGATTCGCCCAGAGATTGTGCCGGTACAGCTCCTCGAAAACCGTCGCCATCATCACGCTCCGATTGTTTGTTCGGTATTGTACTCCTACCTAGAGCAGGCCGTCAACAGATGGGAACGACGGCAGCCCCACGCCACGCCAGCTCACCTCGCGTTCTTGGGTTAGAATAGGTCCGCGCACGGCGGGGGATGCTCGTGTCCAACTCGTCGGGTTAGGAGGAAGACCCATGATTCGGAGCGATGTCGTCGGTAGCCTGCTGCGGCCCGACTATCTTGCCCGGGCGCGCGCACAGCGCGAGGCGGGCGAGATCGGTGCCACCACGTTCAAGCAGTTCGAGGATCGCGCGGTCGACGAGGCGATCCGGCTCCAGGAGGAGGCGGGACTCGACGTCCTGACCGACGGCGAGCAGCGCCGCTACGCCTTCTTCGGCCACTTGGTCGACGCGCTCGAGGGCTTTGACAAGCTCGGCGGCTGGGCCATCCCCTTCCACGACGAGCAGGGCGGGGAGCTGGTCTTCCAGCGCCCGGTCGTGGTGGAGAAGCTACGCTGGCGCCGCGGTATGTGCGCGGAGGAGTTCACCTACGTCCGGGCGCGGACCGACCGACCCGCCAAAGTGACCCTGGTCAGCACGCAGCAGGCCGCCGCCTACTACGACCCGCGGCGCTCCGCCGGCGCCTACCCGACGCGCGACGCCTACCTGGCGGACCTGGTCGACCTGACTCGCCACGAAATTGAGGAACTGATCCGCCTCGGCTGCACCTACGTCCAGATCGACGCGCCCCAGTACGGGGCACTGCTGGACCCGGCAATGCGCGAGGGCTACCGACAGCGGGGCAACGACGTGGACGAGATGATCGATCGCACGATCGAGCTCGACAACGCGGTCCTCGACGGCTTCGACCGGCAAGGCGTCACCTTCGGGTTGCACATCTGTCGCGGCAACAACCAGAGCATGTTCTATGCGAGCGGCGGCTACGATCCCATCGCCGAGCGGGTGTTCCGCAAGACGCGCTTCCACCGCTTCCTGCTCGAGTACGACGACGAGCGGTCCGGGACGTTCGCGCCGCTCCGCTTCCTCCCTGAGGACCGGGTCGTGGTGCTCGGACTGGTGACCACCAAGAAGCCACGGGTGGAGACCGAGGACGAGCTGGAACGGCGGATCGAGGCAGCCGCGAAGGTCGTGCCGCTCGAACGGCTGGCGCTCAGCCCACAGTGTGGCTTCGCCTCCACCTGGGCAGGCAACCGCATCGTGCCGGAGGTGCAGCGCCAAAAGCTGGAGGTCGTGGCGCGCACCGCGCGGGCCGTCTGGGGCGACGGGCCGGCGGGCTGACCAGCGGAGTCCGGTGGGATCTTCATCCAGTGGGTCGGTTAGCGTGGGCAATGACATTGCCCACGCTAACTGACCCACTGGATCTGACGCGGAATCGTGGGGCGGACGGCGCGGCCTCACCCCCTCGTCCCCTCTCCATCGGAGATGGAGAGGGGAC
>DATLRG010000112.1:0-3389 GCA_035534795.1 Chloroflexota bacterium | reverse complement strand
GCAGCACAGCCAGCACAGCCATGCCCTTCTCACCCTGGGTTGACTTAGCTTTCGAGAGTCGCGGATTCGACGCTGATCTCGACGCCGGCGAGCGCTTTCGAGACCGGGCAGCCCTTCGCGGCGGCGTTGGCCGCGTCGACGAAGGCGGCCTGGGTGATGCCCGGCACCACGCCGCGCACGCTCAGCTTCGCCGTGGTGACTTTCCAGCCGCCGTCTGCTTGATCGAACGCGACGACCGCCGTGGCGTCGAGGCGGGATGGCGGTGTGCCACGTTCGCCCAGCGTGTGCGAGAGCGCCATCGTGTAGCAGCTCGCGTGGGCGGCGGCGAGCAGCTCTTCGGGGCTGGTCGTCGACTGGGCGGCCTCGGTGCGGGCGGCCCAACTGACTGATGCCGATTTCAAGGCGCCGCTCGCAGTGGAGACGTGGCCGCTCCCCTTCGCGAGGCTGCCCTCCCAAACTGCATCGGCCCGACTGTTTCGCATGATTTCCTCCGTGAGTACGCCAAGATTCGTGGTAGCGGACGTCGCTACGGGAGTCAGTATAGCAAACGACGTCAGGGGTGATCGGGGGACCTCGTCCCCGGATCAGCCAGTAAGAAACTATCTCAAAACTGTTGTTTGGGCGCCCACGGGGCGCCCAAACAACAGTTTTGAGATAGTTTCTTACTGGTCCATGACCGACCCATCGGCGTGCAGGCGGGTGACGAACTCGCGTGGGCGGTAGGGGTACTTCTCGGCGGCATCGTCGGCGAGCTCGATGCCGATGCCGGGCGCGTCCGGGACGATCAGGAAGCCCTCTTCGAGCCGGACGACGCTCTTGACGATCTCGTTCTTCGGCGGCTGGTGCTCGCCGAGCGGGTACTCCTGCAAGGCGAAGTTCGGGATGCAGGCGGCGAGCTGCAAGCAGGCCGCGGTGCTGACGGGGCTGAGCGGGTTGTGCGGCACGACGCCGACGTGGTGCGCCTCGGCCAGGGCCGCGATCTTCTTGCAGTGGCTGATGCCGCCGGCCAGGCAGACGTCGGGGCGGACGTACTGCACCGCGTTGCGCGATAGCAGCATCTCGAACTCCCAGATGTTGTGCAGCCGCTCGCCGGTGGCGATGGGAATGTTGATGTGCTGGGCGACCTGCGCCATCTCGTCGAAGTTGTCCGGTAAGACCGGGTCCTCGTAGAAGTAGGGGTGGAATGGCTCGATGCCACGACCGAGCGCGATTGCCTCGGCCGGGGTGAGCTGGCGGTGAATCTCGACACAGAGATCGACCTCGTCGCCGACCGCCTCGCGATACTGGCGGACGGTGTCGATCGCGTCGCCGATCTTGCTCGCGTGCGTCTTGAAGTACGGCTCGCGGCGCGGCGAGTCGAGAAACGGCGTCAGGTGGCCGACCGCGGTGAAACCCTGCTTTTTGGCCTCGACGCAGCCTCGGACGAGCTGCTCGGTGGTCTGGCCGAACACGTGAGAGTAAACGCGCGCTTTGTCGCGGCATTTCCCGCCGAGCAACTGGTAGGTGGGAACGCCGAAGTGCTTGCCGGCGATGTCCCAGAGCGCGATGTCGATGGCACTCAAGGCCCCCATGATCGCCGCGCCGCGGAAGTGGCTGCACCGATACATGTACTGCCAGTGGTGCTCGATCCGCAGGGGGTCCTGGCCGATCAGGTAACGTTGGAAGGTCTCGACCGCCTTCTCGGAGGCTTCGAGGTAACCCCAGGTGCCGGATTCACCCAGGCCGGTGAGGCCGGCGTCGGTGTGGACCTTCACGAACAGGTAGCGGTCAATTCTACAGGTGACGACGTCGGTGATGCGCATTCTTCTCCTCCTTCGTTAGTGTCGACGGCGCCATTGTACCGAACCGCGCGCTCTCTGCCCACTGGCACCGGCCCCCAGGGCCAGCGTCAGCTCGATCCGTTCCTGCTTGGCGTCCAACTCGCGGATCCGCGCCTGCAACGCCGCCTGGCGGCGGGCAATCCCGTCCCGGTCGGTGCGCGCGGCGAGAAAGCGGTCCCAGGCGATGGCGAAGACCGCCGCCCGCTGCTCGGGGGCCGCACGCACCTTCGGCCACACTGCGCGGTCCACCGCCGCCTCCTGCACCATCTTCGCCCCGCACGACTGGCAGACCCGTTTCGGCGCTAGCGACAGATGCTCGCTTGCCGACCACGAGTCACGCCGGTAGTAGAAGATGGGTCACCACGCCCCGACCTCGAGGATCGACCGGTGTCTCTCGATAGAATTTGCCAGCGGCTGAGGACGACGGACGGATTGGCCCCGCATCCGCCACGAGACGCCCGCGTTCCGTTACCGTCCGGCAACCGTGCGCCGCGGTTGTCCCGCGTGCCGACGACCCGCGAACGCCGCTACGGGCAGGACGAGCAGCGCCGCCAGGAAGGCGAGAAATGCCGCTGCCAGAGCTGCCCCGCCACGACCATAGTCGTACGTCCAGGCCACCTGACTCGCCGGCACGGCTGCCGCGGCCGGATCCCACGCGGTGCTGACCAGGACGGCGATCGCCCAGAGAATGCCGACGACGCACGCCGGCGGGACCGCCCAGAGGAGTGTGCGTCGCCTCTGCCCGAGCCAGCGCCCGATCAAGAGACCCGCGGCAGCCGCGACGATCAGACCGCCGAGCCAGGCGACGGGCGTGAGGTCGATCGGGCGCGGCGTCGCGACGATGGGCGCTTGAACGGTCAGGCCAAGCGTGTCGGCCGGGATGGTCCGAAAGGAGCCCGTGAGGACGTCGCCAACCCGGGTGAGGGATGGGCTGCTCGCGGCACGCCAGCCGGGTGGGAGACGCACGTCGACGTCGAGGCCTCCGAAACTCTCCCAGCTGCGGGCGGGCGCGAGGACGTAGCCAAGCTGCCAGTAGCGCGCTGGCGCATCACCCGAGTACGCGCTGGCGTGGGCCCCGTAGTGGACTCGAATGCGATGGCGGCCCGCGGTCAGACTGAGCGCGAAGGTGAGTGTCCCATTCGCGCGGATGTCGTACCCCAGCGCACCACCATCGATGCCCGGCGTCGTCTTCGGGGGTTCCCATGACGAGGGCACCACGCTCGTCATCGCGGGGGTCGTTGAGATGGGTTGCCCGTCGAGCCAGACGCCATTGTCATTCCCCACCAGACCGGTTGCCACAAACACCAGACGTAGGGTACGCGCGGAGCCGTCATTCCGGACGTTGTAGGTGGCGTCGACGACCGCCGGCTGATCATCCGCGAGTGGCCGCAGATCCAGCACCAGCGTCTCGCGCTCAATCGCCACGGATTCCAGGCCGCCCGATGGTTCCCCGACCGGATCGCCCGGCTGGTGGGGATTTGCCATGTTGGCTGATGCCGGTGTCGGCAGGACGAGCGCGCCGATCAGCACCAGAACGAGGATCACCGGATACGTGCGAGACATCCGATC
>DATLRG010000111.1:0-2913 GCA_035534795.1 Chloroflexota bacterium | reverse complement strand
GGCAACCGCCCCGGCGCCCATTGACGCCAACCCCAGAATCACCTCAGGCAAACTCTAAACTCCAATCACTGGGCCTTCAGACGGTTTCAAGCGAGGAACTGATCCTCGGAGCCTACCCCATCGTTCATCAGCACGGCTGTGCTTATTATGACGCCCTCTACCTTGCGTTGGCCCGAAGTTTGGCTATTCCGCTGCTCACTGCGGACAACAAGTTCTACCAGCGTTTCCGCGGCTTGCCCGAAGTTGTCTGGATCGGCGATCTGTTACTCTGACACTATGCTGTTGGATATAAAGAGTCACCGTCCGGCCAGCCCGGTCAACTGGATGCCCTCGATGAAGAAGCGCTGGAAGCTGAAAAACAAGACGAGCACGGGGACGATCATCAGCATCGAGGCAGCCATCAGCCAGGCCCACTGGGTGCCATAGAGCGTCTGATAGTTCTGCAAGCCGAGCGCGAGTGTGAACGTCGATGGGCTGTTCAGGTAGATCAGGGGGCTGAGGAAGTCGTTCCAGTTGTTGACCGCCGTCAGGATCACCACTGTCGCGAGCGCTGGTACCGAGAGCGGCATCAGGAGCTGCGCGTAAATCCGAAGGTTGCTCGCGCCATCCATCCGCGCGGCTTCGTCGAGGTCGTACGGGAGCGTCATGAAGAACTGGCGGATCAGGAAGACGTTGAACGCACCGCCGCCGAACCAGAAAGGCACCGTCAGCGGCAGGAACGTGTTGATCCAGTGGAGCTTGCTGAAGAGGATGTACTTGGGAACCAGCGTGACGATGTCGGGCAGCATCATCGTCGAGAGCAGGAGAATGAACAGGACGTCGCGGCCCAGAAAGCGAATCCGGGCGAACCCGAACGCCGCCAGGGACGCGGTCAGCACGGATCCCAGCGTGGCGGCGGCCGTGATCGTCAGGGTGTTGCGCAGATAGAGCCCAAACGGCTCCTGAGCAAGCGCGTCGACGTAGTTGTGCCACACGGCCGGCGATGGAATCAGTTGCGGGGGGTAGGCAAACTCGGTCCCGGGCAGCTTGAGCGACGTGCTCACCATCCAGAGCAGCGGAAAGATCAACAGAATGCCGGCTGCCGTCATGGGCAGGTACCAGGTCTTCATCGCGTCACGTCTGCTTCGTAAAAGACCCAGCGCCGGGCGGCGCGGAACTGCACCAGGGTGAAGACCAGGATGATCAGGAAGAACAGCCAGGCCATCGCCGAGGCGTAGCCCATGTCGAAGTTCTGGAAGGCGACCTGGTAGAGATAGTACACGTAGAACAGCGTGGCGTTGTCCGGTCCTCCGTTTGTCATAATGTACGCCTGCGTGAACACCTGGAACGCGCCGATCAGCGCGATAATCAGGTTGAAAAAGATCGCGGGCGAGAGCATCGGCAGCGTGACGTGCCAGAAACGCTCCCACCAGCTGGCGCCGTCGATCGAGGCGGCGTCGTAGAGATGGTCGGGAATGCCGTTCAGGCCGGCCAGCAAGATGACCATTTGCGCGCCCATTCCCCACCAGCTCATGACGATCAGCGAGTCCTTGGCGAAGCGCGGATCGCTCAGCCACTGGACCGGGGGCAGTCCGACCAGGCTCAGCGCGGCGTTCGCGAGGCCGAAGTCGGTGCTGAAGACGGTGAGCCAGAGCAGCGAGTTCGCGACGATCGGCGTCAGCGAGGGGAGGAAGTAGAGGGTCCGGTAAAAGGCGACGCCACGTAGCTTCACGTTGACGATCAAGGCGGCCAGGGTCGCGATGAAAAGGTGGGTGGGGACGCCGACGACGACGTAAAACGCGCTGTTGTACAGCGCGACGCCGATCTGGTTGTCGTGAAGCAGCGCGACGAAGTTGCCGAGTCCCACGAAGTGTGGCGTGGTGATGATCCGCCACTCCGTGAGCGAGATGGCGACCGACGCGATCATCGGTCCGCCCGTCCAGAGGATGAAGCCGAGCAGCCACGGCAGGATGAACAGGTAGCCATCGCGGGCGTCTCGCCAGCGCTGGGCGGACCGGCGACGAGTGCTGAGGACCGAGGACCGCGGACTGAGTGATGAGGAATTCGCGGTGCCAGTTCGCGCCTCGCTACTCATGTCGCGTCCCACCCCCGGCTAACGCGAGTCGGCGTCTGCACTCAGTCCTCAGCACTCAGTCCTCGTCACTCAGCCCGCCTTGGGCTTGGCGGCGATGAGCTGGTTCACCTGGTCGGCGATGCCGGTGAGTGTCGCCTGGACGGCCTTCTTCTCCGGACCGTAGTCGCCTTCGAGGGCGCCGGCGACGGCCTGGTGAATACCGATCCAGTCGCCGACCACCGGCTCGGGGCGCGCGTAGCTGAGCGCGTCCAGGCCGATCTTGATGTTGGCCGGCGGCTTCCCCGCGTTGTTCTTCAACGCCTCTTCGGAGACCGTCTTGAACGTGACCGGCAGGCCGAAGTCGAAGAACGACTGCATCGCCTCCTGGCCGGAGAAGTACGAGACCAGCTTCCAGGCAGCATCCTTCTGCGTGCCCGCGGCGGTCATCGCGTGGCCGGCCGAGGCGTTCCGGGTGACCTGCTTGTCGTCGTGCGGCAGGTGCTGGATGTCCCAGTCGAATTTGGCGTTGGCGAAGAACGAGTAGACGGAGAACGTCGGGATCATCGCCACCTTGCCGGTGCTGAACAGCGTGGCGGGATCGTTCGCCGCGCCCTGCGCGCTCGACGGGTGGTAGCCTTTCTGGACCAGATCGTCGATCCAGGAAAAGGCCGTCACGCCGGGGGGCTGATCGAGCGTGTACTTGGTGCGGTTCGCGTCGACGATGTCGCCGCCTTCCTGCCAGACCCGAATCAGCGCGTAGTAGATGTAGCCGACCTGGATCCAGCCGGCCGCGCCCCAGGTCTTGTTGGGACCGGTCCCCGCGGTGAGCTTCTGGACCGCGTCGAGGTAGTCCGCCCACT
>DATLRG010000110.1:0-3188 GCA_035534795.1 Chloroflexota bacterium | reverse complement strand
GCCCTGATCATCGTCGTCACCGGCCGCCTGGCGCGCGAGCTGGGCGGTGGCCGGCTGGCGCAGCTGGTCGCCGGCGTGGCCGCCCTGTTCTGTCTGGACTTCATGGCGACCGGTTCGCTCTTCTCCATGGATGTGCTCGATCAGCTCTGGTGGGCGCTTGCCAGTCTCATTCTGGTCTCCCTGCTACGGCAGAATGCGCCGCGCCGGTGGCTGCTCGTCGGGCTGGTCGTCGCCGTCGCTTTCCTGACCAAGCTGACCGTGCTCTTCTTTTGTTTCGCGCTGGTTCTGGCGCTGCTCGTCACCCCGGAGCGCCGCTTTCTGCGCACCCCCTGGCCGTGGTTGGCGGGAGGCATCGCTTTCCTGGGCCTGCTTCCCTACCTCATCTGGAATGCCCTCAACGGCTGGCCCACCTGGGAGTTCTATCACCAGTCCTGTCAGCACTATGGCGGCGTCGGCACCGGCCCGCTGGACTTCTTCGCCGCGCAGCTCGCCCAGATGAATCCGATCGCCGTCCCCCTGGCCGCGGCCGGCCTGGTGTTCTACTTTCGTCCGATTGGCGCGCGGTATCGTCTCCTGGGCTGGACATTCGTCTTCGTCTATCTGGTGCTCACCCTCTTGCGCACGAAGGCGTACTTCCTGGCTCCCGCCTATCCCATCCTGTTCGCGGCGGGAGCGGTGATGTTCGAGCGACTCCAGCTGCGACCACGGCTCGCCTGGATCCGGCCCGTGTATGTCGGTCTGCTGGCGCTCGCCGGTGTCCTGCTGGCGCCGGATGTCATGCCCATCCTGCCGCCGGCCACGCTCGCGCGCCTCTACCCGAACTACTCGCAACCTCTCGCCGACCGGTTTGGCTGGGACAGCCTCACGCGCACCGTGGAGCAGGTCTATGCGGCTCTGCCGCCCGCCCAGCGTGCGCAAGCCTGCGTGCTGACCAGCAACTATGGTGAGGCCGGTGCGCTCCAGCTCCTCGCCGCGCCGGGTCGCCTGCCGCCGGTCATTAGCGGGCACAACAACTACTATTTGTGGGGACCGGGCACGTGCACCGGGAAGGTGCTCATCCTGGTGGGGTATTCGCCGAGCGACGTGCAGGGCGTGCGGGCCCTCTACGCCCAGATCACGCTTGCCGCCACCCAACGGTGCCCGTACTGCGTGGCCTATGAGAAAAATCTGCCCATCTACGTCCTATCCGGCCCGACGACCTCGATCTTCCCGCGGCGGTGGAGCTCGGTCAAGCACTATGACTGAGGGCTCCCGGGGAGTCATTGGCGGTCGAAGTTGATTGCCTGGCTTCACGTCTGATGTTCCACCCACCACACCGGGGACAGAACGGGTGGGTCTCCGTGGCCCGCCACGATGGCGTCTGTAGAACGGAAGGACGTAGCTTGCATGCGACTTTTGACCCAGATATACTCGTCTTGACGGGGGCAAACCATTTGCCCTGGATGGAAAGGCAGAAATGAACGCTGTGCCGAGGTCGGCATCGCCCTGGCGGATCGTCCGTAATCCCAAGGTCTGCGGCGGTGAGCCAACGGTCGACGGTACACGGATTCCGGTCAGTGCCATTGTCGTTCAGTGGCGATACTATCGGAACGTGGACTGCCTGCTCAGCGCCTTTCCGAGTCTCGATCGCGATGCCATCGGCTGTGCCCTTGACTATTATGGTCAGAACAAGGCAGAGATCGATCGCCTGATTGATGAAAGTGAGCAGGCAGCGAACACCCACAGATGACAAAGCTGCCCTTTGCCTATCTCGACGAGTGCGTCGACTACCGGCTCGTGGAAGCCCTGCGAAAGCGGGGCTTTTTGGTCACCGCGGTATTTGACGAGGGTACTGAAGGACTGACCGACGAAGAACAATTAAACTATGCGGCCGAACGTGGCTGGATACTCGTAACTCACAACGAAAGACATTTCTGGTCTTTGCATCAGCGCCGCCAGCCACATTGTGGGATCATCGTGCTGCCCCAAAACCCGCCGCTCCGGCGGCTGGAGGTTCGTGCTGCGATGATGCTCGCGTGGATCGCTGCGCTCGACGATCGGTCGAAGTTCTTCAAGTGGGGGCAACTACAGGAGATTCTGGAACAAGGATACTGCCCGCCCGGCTTTAGCACCGCGGACGTCTCCTTTGGCCTTGGCCAAAGGGAACGCTAGCGAAGTCACGTCACGTTTCCTGCTCACCCGTCGAAACCCCGACCCCTATCCGCCACTCCTCCCAGGCCAGCAACCGGAGCCGGTTCGTTGGCACCAGGGTCAGCACGCCGCGGTCTGAGCCAGTTGGGCGGGTGGCCGATCGGTCGCGGCGATGGTAGATCCGGTACTCGGCGGCTGGTCCGTCGGCGACGAGGTCCTCGGGGTCAACGTGGTGGTAAACGTGCGCGATCAGGGTGAGCCGGGGCACCAGCAGGAACGACGCCTCGGTGCGGAAGGCGATCAGATCGGCCTGGCCGGCAAAGAGCCAGCCATCGTCGACGATGCCGCGTAGCTCGAGCCAGTGCCAATCGTCTTGCGGCGCGGCGTCGCCCCGGCGCAGCCGGCTCTGTGCTTTTACGTCCACCCGGTAGCGCTCGCCCTCGCGTGCGAGGCTCAGGTCCCAGTGCTCGCGCCGATCTGCCTCGCTCGCCGCTCGCTCGACGGTCCAGCCGCGTTGCCGCGCGAGCCTGGCGAACTCCTCCTGGGTTTGATCGACCCAGTAGCTCGTTGCCTCGCCGCGTTCCCGCACCGCCCGGTCGAGGATCCGGGGACAGGTTTGGTTCAGCCGCTCCCACCAGGAAGCGGGCGAACGCAGGTGGATCAGGATCTCCTCCCAATTGGCGAAGCCGGAATCCGTCCCGGAGGCAAGGCCAGGATGATTGCTGCGCTGAACGGTGATCCGAAGCCCACTCGCGGTCGCGGGAGCGGAAGGCGCGGACGACGCGGGGATCGAAGCGGCCGCGCTGATCGCGGGCGGACGATCCGCGGCGCTAACGCTGGCCACGACCAGCGACAGATCCACCTCGGCCTCGATGGCGTCGATCAGCCGACTTTCCAGGGTCGTCCGGCCGGGGTCGCTGCGGGCGAGCAACGGCGTGGCGATCAAAACGTTCAGGTTCGCTTCCCGTAGCGCGGTCAGCAGGGTCTGAAATCGGAAGACGACGGCGCGATCCAAATCCCCGAGCGTCGGTCGCGAGCCACTCTCGGACGCCAGCCGC
>DATLRG010000109.1:0-9084 GCA_035534795.1 Chloroflexota bacterium | reverse complement strand
ATGACCCTTCCCACACCGTCTAACTCGAGTTCTCCGGCTGGCTGGTCCTGACGTCCGCGACGGTTGACTCCCCCGGCTCGCCGGGCAGCGTTGCACCGGATGGATCGTCGATCGGCGGCCCCGGGCGCGTCAGGTCGTCAGCTCGCTCGACGGTCGCGCCACCAGGGGCGAGACGGGTGGCGTCGTCCACGTCCGCCACCGCCGCCTCGCCGGGCGCGAGTCGCGTGACGTCGGCGGTCGAAGCCGCGATGGTCGCCTCGGCGGCGCCGGCCGGTCGCGTGGCCTCATCCCCCATCCCCGCGTCTGCACGACTCCGTGTTCCCACGCCGCCCCGTCCCCGGGTCCCCGCGGCAGCCGTCGCCATCTCGGTATCCGCCGCCCCGGCCAGCGCCTGCGCGCGCTCCGACCCCGACGTCGCCACCAACGCATCCAGCGCCTGCCACGTCGCGGCCTCGACCAGCGGCCGTGCCGACCGGTGCAGCCAGATCAAGACGATCAGGAGCAGCACGAGGGTGCCGGCGGCGAAGGCCGCGTCCACGGTCGAGGGATCCACCAGCGTCCCCAACACGCCGACGACCGGTCGCCGCAGGATCGCCTGAATCACGACGACCTCGGCCACCCCCACGATCCACCGCGAGACCACCTCGGCGCCGACGCGCATCGCCGACCGCTGGGTCGCTACGCCATCAGTCTGTAGCTCCAGGCGGCCAAGCAGCCCGGACAGTCCACGCGCCAGGCCTGGCACCATCGCCAGGAGCCAGACGCTCACCGCCAGGCCCCCGACCAGCCAGGCGACCGCGGTAAGGGACAGGCTCGCTCCTCCCGCCGCGAACGCGCCCGATCCCGTGTCAAAAATCGCGGGCAGCGCGATCAAGCCAATCAGCGCTGCCACGACCGCCTGGGCAACGGACGAATTCGTCGATCCGGTTTGCATCTTCAGACCTCTCTCACGGTGCGATACCCCGGCTCGCGGCGGTCCACGCGGCCGCGTCCATCGCCGAGCGCACTGTCACAGCGCTGTCCCGTCGTGATTTTCTGGTACAGGTCCATCGTCTGCTCGGACGGAGCCACGTCGAGCTCCTGTCGCAGCGTTCGCGTACACAAACCAAACCAGTGCAGGGCCTGGCTTCGCTGTCCGAGCTGAGCGTAACAACGCATCAAGCGCCGATACGCATCCTCCCGGCAGGCATCTTTCTGCAGGATCTTGTGGCAACGGACGATGCACCCCTCGGCGTCGCCCTCCCGCAGGCATCCATCCGCGAGCTTGGTCAGGACCATCAGATACTGGTCTTTCAATTCCTCCCGACGAACGAGCGTCCAATCTTCGTAAAGGTCTTCGAGGAGGTAGTCATCCCGATAGACGGCCTCCGCCTGCTCGTAATGACATCGCGCCGCCGCGACCTGCCCACGACGCTCCAGGCGCAGTCCCGTGGCGAAGTGCTCGTCGAACTCGTCCGCGTCCACCCACAGGCCCGCCAGCGGATTGACACTGTAGTTCCCGCTCTCGAAGACGATGTACTCGCCGCCGCTCCGGCTCTCCCGCTCGCCCTCCCCGAGCGCCTGGCGCAACGCGTGCAAGGCCACGCGCAGTCCGTTCACCGCGATCTGCGGGTCTGCCTCCGGCCAGAGTAGGTCGATCAGAACGTCGCGTGGCACTGGCTGGCGTCGTGCGATCAGGTGCTTGAGCAGCAGCTTCGCCTTGCCGCGTCGCCAGTGCTCGATCGGCACCCCGGCGCGAAGCACCTCGAACCGCCCGAAGCAGCGCACGTGCAGCCGCGGAGCGGCGCCGACGGAACGAATGACCGGAGGTCGATCGGCGGACGTGGGCGCGCTCGACGTGTGCTCGCCGATCAGGGGGGGCACCGCCGGACGACTGACCCGCCCGCGGGGGCGAATCTCGCCCGGCAGACGCCGCCTCGGGTGAGTCCACGACCCGGGGACGCCGCGCATCAGGTGTAAGAGAGTCAGGCTCGTGTGTCGCTGCATCTCGAGCGCAGCGATCAGCAGCCCCAGGATCACCGTTGGATCGACCATCGCCGGCCCGGACGGGTCGTCGAGACCCGTTCCCGCCGCGCCGCCCGCACCGCGCTGCATCCCAGCCCTCACCATCAACCGAGGCGTGCCAGTGAGGCGTACGCAGCCACACCTTCATCAGGACCCTTGCCAGCACCGGCCGTCGGCAGGCAGCAGGTTAACACCGCCCTGGGCGAGAGTCAAGAGAAGAAGCTATCTCGCCCGGTCACCTAATAGGTACGAAAGTCCCACGGGATGGTACCAATGTTTCGTCAGGCGGGAGCCGTGGATGGTCTTTGAACGTTTCACAGACTATCCACGGCTCCCGCCTGACGAAACCTTGGCAGAACTACGACGAGCCGATCTTCGTCGCGAGGCTGACGCTCTCCATCGGCGCGCCGTCCACCGGCGCGGCTGTGCCCGCGGCCCGTTGGATCATCTCGCCGAACGGACGCAGCATGTTCAGCACTTCCATGGGGATGACCACCTTCGTCGAATCGGACTGGCCGATCAGCTTGAACCCTTCGAGGTATTGCAGGCTCAAGGTCTGGCTGTCGACCAGTCGAGCCACGCTGTTGATCCTGTCGAGCGCCAGCGAGTAGCCCTCGGCCTGGAGAATCTGCGCCTGGCGGTCGCCCTCGGCGCGCAGGATGGTGGCCTGGCGAGCGCCCTCGGCCTGGAGGATTGCCGATTGCTTGTCGCCCTCCGCCACGGTGATCAGCGCCTGCCGCTTGCCTTCCGCCTCGGTCACGGTCGCGCGGCGGCTGCGCTCCGCGGTCATCTGGCGGTTCATCGCCTCCTGGACGTCCTTGGGCGGAACGATCTCGCGGATCTCGACGGTCGTGATCTTCACGCCCCAGCGCTCGGTCACCTCGTCCAGCTTCGAGCGGAGCACCTGATTGATCTGATCGCGCTGAGCCAGCACGTCGTCGAGCGGGATGTCGCCGATCACCGCGCGGAGCGTCGTGGTGGCGAGGCCCTGGGAGGCGCCGGCGAAGTTGGCGACGTGCAGCACGCTGGCGACCGGATCGATCACCTGCCAGTAGATCAGGAAGTCGATGGCGATGGGCGCGTTGTCTTTCGTGATGCAGGTCTGGTGCGGAATCTGGAGGAATTGTTCGCGCAGGTCGATCCGCACGGCCTGGTCGGCGACCGGAATCAGCCACACCACGCCCGGTCCGCGGTCGCCGACGCAGCGTCCGAGGCGGAAGAGGACCAGCCGCTGGTACTCGCGGACGATCCGAATCGACCAATAGAACACGATGGCAAACAGGATGAGAATGAGGATGATAATGGGTCCTATCATGGCTTGGGCTCCTTACTCGTAAGCGCTGCTTGCTGGAAAGGTGCGAGCGATCTCACCTTGAGCGTGGCAGGCCCGACCTCTCCGCGTCGATTCGGATCGAGTTGGCGGACCACGAGGCGTAAACCCGTCCTGGACGTGATCTGCACGGGGTCTCCCTGCCGAATCGCCTTGCCCTCGGCGTCGGCTTTCCACTCGGTCCCCTGGATCCGCACGGAGCCACTCGGCGCAAGATCGGTGACGGCCAGGCCGGTTGCCCCGATCACCGCGCTGCCAATCGCCATCGCCGGTCGATGCCTGGCCAACAACGTGGCCCGAACGGCGACGGCGAAAAACGCGGTGAGCCCGATGCCGATGCCGAACACCAACAGCGGGTTGACTCCCAGCGCAAACGGACTCGCGGTCACGACGGGCAGGTCCACCGGCGAGAAGAGCATCAGCGAACCGAAGACGAACGTCACCAGTCCCCCCGCCGTCAGGACGCCGTGCGACGGGGCGTGCAAATCGACGACGAAGAGCGCCAGCGCGATGACGATCAGGCCGACGCCGGTCCAGTTCAGCGGCAGGCTCTCGAAGGCAGTCAGCGCGAGCGCCAGGCAGACCACCCCGACGACGCCGGGAATCACGCTGCCCGGGTGAAACAGCTCGGCGAGCAGCGCCCAGCCGCCGATCGACAGGAGCAGGTACGAAATGTTGGGGTCGTCGAGCAGGTGCAGGAGCTGCTCGGGCACGGTCATCGCGATGGGGTCCACCACGGCGCCGCGCGTCTGAAGCTGGAACGTCTTGCCATCGCGGGTGTAGGCCATGCCGTCGACCTGGCTCAGCAGCGTGGCGCGATCCGGGCTGATCAGGTTGATCACCTTCTGCTGCAGGGCCTCGTCCGCGGCGAGGGCCACGCTCTGGCGGACGGCCTCCTCGGCCCAGACGGCGTTGTGGTCACGTGTGGTCGCCAGCGTGCGCATGTAGGCGGCGGCATCGTTCGTGACCTTGGTCCGCTCGTCGTTCGGCAGATTCGTGCCGGACCCGTCGCCGCTGACCGGGTGCGCCGCGCCGACGTTGGTTCCCGGCGCCATCGCGGCGACGTCGGCAGCCATCATGATGAAGACGCCCGCCGAACCCGCCCGCGCGCCGGCTGGCGTCACGTAGAGGACGATTGGCACCGGCGAGGTCAGCATCGCGCCGGTGATCTCGCGCATCGAGCTATCCAGGCCGCCGGGCGTGTTCATCTCGACGAGGGCGGCCTGGGCGTGATCGCCCGCCGCGCGTTGCAGGGCGCGCGTGACGTACTGGGCGTTCATCGGATCGATCGCTCCATTGATAGTGATCAGATCGACGACAGGGTGCAACGTTTGGGGTTTGGGGTTTGGAGACGGGGCGGCGGCGGCAGCGCTGCCCCTGGCCAGAGCGACCAGCAGCAACGTGCCAAGGATGGCCAGTAGCACGACCCAGGAAACCCGAACGCGGCGACGGACAGCGAATCGCACGTCTGTGCCCCCTTCCACGACACGATGCCCATGCGGAGTCTATTCCTCCACGTAAAAATCGTCAATGTATTAAATGTATGGCATCACACTCTCACAGGTAGGGTTGCCAATCGCGCGCATGGTAGACTCGAAGCAAGGACGCTGCATGGGGAGGGGCGATGACGCAGGGACCTTCTGGTCAACCCGAACGCGAAGAAGCAGAAATCCTTTACCGCGAGCACCTCCGGACCACCGCCGCGGTGGCCGCTCAAACCGCCAGCGAATCGGCCGAGACCGTTGCCAAAATGGCGGCGGCGCTAATCGCGACGCTGCGGGCCGGCGGCAAGGTGATGCTCTGCGGGAACGGTGGCAGCGCTGCGCAGGCACAGCACCTGGCGGCCGAGCTGGTCGGTCGGTACCTCCGTGAGCGACGGCCGCTGCCCGCCATCTCCCTCGCGACCGATACGTCGACGCTGACCGCCATCGCCAACGACTATCGCTTCGACGAGATCTTCAGCCATCAGATCGAAGCGCTGGCGGTGGACGGAGACGTGCTCATCGCCTTGAGCACGAGCGGTACCTCGGCTGACGTCGTGATGGCGGCGCAGACCGCCCGGGCCAAGAACGTGACAGTGCTGGCGCTCACCGGTCAGTCCGGTGGAGAACTGGTGAAGCACGCGGATCTGGCGCTGCTGGTGCCATCGGTGACCACGCCGATCATTCAGGAGATTCACCTGGCGGTTGGACACGTCCTCTGCGACCTGATCGAACGGGCGCTCGTCGCCGCGCCGGAGACGTTCGGCGTGGCGAGGAAGATTTGAACGGACGACCGGAGGACGAGTCAGGAGTCAGGAGTCAGGGGTCAGAAGTCGGACGACCGGACGCGGCGACACTCGGACGCGACGACGCAGAGACACGGGGACACGGAGACGCGGGGGCGGAGAGACGTGGAGACGACGTTGGTCGGCCGCCGCTGGTCCAGCGCATCCGTGAGGGGATCGAGCGCGATGGGCCGATGACGTTTGACCGCTTCATGGAGCTGGCGCTCTACGAGCCGGGTCTTGGCTACTACGCGACGCTTCCCGGCGACGCGGCCGGGCGACCGTCCGCTCTCGCCGACTTTCAGACCAGCCCGCAGGTCCACCCCGGTTTCGGATACCTCGTGGCGCGGCAACTGCACCAATTCTGGGAAGCGTTGGGACGCCCCGAGCCGTTTGTCGTCGTGGAGCTGGGCGCCGGCGCCGGCGAGCTGGCCGCGCAGATCATGGAAGGGCTGGCGGAACTGGTGGAAGCGCCACGGATCGAGTACCACGCGGTGGACTCGCGGGGCGGCGCGCGCCCCACTGCGCAAGCGGCGCCCTCAGCCGAGTCGGCAGGGCGGGCCGCGGCACGCTCCCTGGCAAGCGCTGCCGTCACGCTCCTCGCCGACCCGAGGCTCACCTGGTGGCCCTCCCTGGAGGACCTGCGGCGTGCCAGCGTCCGCGCCCACTGCGTTCTCTCGAACGAGTTTTTTGACGCGCTGCCGGTCCACCGCGTGGCCTGGATTGGTGGGGCGCTCCGCGAGCTCTACGTCGACTGGAGCGGCCGCGGGTTCGTGGAGCGCGTCGGAGATCCGTCGGACGAGGCGCTGAGGCAGTGGATCGAGGAAAGCGACGCGGCCCGACCGGAGGGCTGGCGGGGCGAGGTCTGCCTGCGCCTGGAGCCAGTGCTCGCGGCGATCTCCGGCCTGATCGATCGCGGCAGCGTGCTCACGCTGGACTATGGCTCGACGACCGCCGACGGCGACGCTGCCGAGCGCGCCGATGGGACGTTGCTCGCCTATCATCGTCACCAGTGGAGCGACGACATCTTCCGCCGCGTGGGGCAGCAAGACCTGACCAGCCACGTCGATTTTGGCGCGATGGTGCGGCTCGGTCGGCGCGTCGGGCTCGAGCCGGTGTTCCTCACGACTCAACGTGACTTTCTGCTGCGGCTCGGGCTCGCGGACGAGACCGAGCGCTGGATCAGCCGGGAAGCGACGGCGGGTCGGCGCTGGCAAGCGCGCTGGGCGTTGGCCGAACTGATTCGGTCCGCTGGCCTCGGGCGACTCAAAGTCCTGGTCCAGCAGCGTGTCTGACCGAGCCCCGAAATTCGGGATGCTGTATGACGAGGGCGCCCCGGCTCACTCGCCGCGAACGTGGAGTCCGTGGCAGAGTCGGAGCCGCCCGCTTACCGGGACGCGGCGCTGGTGTAAGCCAGGACGGTTCGCCGCATTCCCTCGTCGAGCGAGACGACCGGCTGCCAGAGGCCGGTGGCGATCAGACGGCTCGCGTCGAGGGACGAGCGGGCGACGTCGCCGGGCTGGCGCGGCTCGACCTGCACGTTCGCCGGCCGACCGGTCGCGGCGACGAGCGCCGCGAGGATCGTCCGCATCGGCGTCTCCTGACCGCTGGCGACGTTCCAGACGCCGGTCAGTCGGTGGCGGAGCGCCACCATGATCGACTCGACCACGTCGGCAACGTAGATGTAATCGCGGGTTTGCTCGCCCGCGCCGTAAAGGACGATTGGCTCACCGCGTAAGATGCGGGTGAGGAAGATCGCTACCGCGCCGCCCTCCGCGTCGAAGCGCTGGCGCGGGCCGTACACGTTGCCGAGCCGCAGCGCGGTCGAGGGGACGCCGCTCAGCTCGAAGTAGCGCTCCGCTGCCCACTTGTGGACGCCATAGTAGTTGGCCGGGGCGGGCAAATCGGACTCCGTCGCCGGCCGCTCGGCCGCGCCGTACACGCCGGCCGTCGAGAGCAGGATCAGGTGTCTGACGCCTTGCCGGGAGGCCGCCTGGGCGACGCGGAAGGACGCCAATTGGGTCGCCTGATAGTTCTCCAGGGGCCGGTTCATCGAGCTAGCGACCGACGCCTGGGCCGCGCAGTGGACGATCACATCCGGTCGAAAGCGTGCCAGCAGCGAGTCCAGATCGCCGTCGACCAGATCGACCTGCTCGAAGCCAGCCACGGCCGGGACGTTTGCGCGCGTGCCGCCCTTCAGGTTGTCGAGCACCAGCACTTTTGCGCCGACGCCGACCAGCGCATCCGCCAGGTGGGAGCCGATGAAGCCGGCGCCGCCCGTGATCACGACGTTCATAGCTCTCCTTCGAGAAAATCCAGGAACTGCTCGCGAAAGACCGAGAGATCGAACGTGGACCGGGCGTGCTCCCGGATCCGGACCGGATCGTAGGCGCAGTGATCGAAGCGCTGCAGCGCGCCGACCAGTGAGTCGACGGACTGCTCGGCGAAGAACAGGCCGCTTTCGCCGTCGAGAATGGTCTCGCGCGTCCCTCCGCGGCCGAGCGCGATCACCGGGCGCCCGGCGGCTTGCGCCTCGATTGGCGTGAGACCGAGATCTTCCTCGCCCGGAAAAATGAGCGCGCGGCAGCGAGCATACATGCGTCGCAGGGTGGCTTCGTCGACTTTTCCGACGAACTCGACCGTCGGGCCGGCGAGGTGCTCGAGCGCGGCCTGCGAGCGTCCGCCGCCGACGATTTTCAGCGGCAGCTTCAAGCGGTTGCACGCTTCAATCGCCAGGTCGATCCGCTTGTAGGGAATCAGCCGGGAGACGACCAGGAAGTAGTCGTCGACCTCGTCGCTCGTCTGGAACGAGTCCACGTCGACGATCGCCGGGTAGATGACGCGCGACGGCCGCGCGTAGCAGCGATCGATTCGCTCCTGAACGACCCGCGAGATCGCCACGAAAGTATCTACGCGTCGCGCGGCGAGCGCATCCCAGCGGCGCAGCAATGGGACGATCAGGCTCAGCGCGAGCCGGGTGGCACGCCCGACTCCCTCGAGGCGGACGTAGCTGTCGAACGTCCAGAGAAAGCGTGGTGGCGTGAGGCAGTAGGAGACGTGACGGCCGCCGGGTACCCGCACGCCGTGGCTGAAGCCGCTGGAGAGGCTGAGCACCAGGTCGTACTCCGACAGGTCGAACGATTCGAACGCCATGGGATAGAAGAGGAGCATCATCTGGTGGTGAGAGCGCGAGAGCGGCACGCGCTGCAGAAAGCTCGTGCGGATGTCCCAGGAGCGGTAGAACGCGGGAAACACCCGCGGCTCGAACATCGAGGTATAGATCGGCGCGCGCGGAAAGAGGCCGTGCAGGTGCTCGAGCACGCGCTCAGCGCCGCCGTACTGGTTGAGCCAGGAATGGACGATCGCGACACGCCACCTGGCGGCCGGTCGAGAAGGTTGGTCTGTCAGGGTCGGACCTCGACGTCGAGAGTTTCGAGTGCTTTCGCCGGGGAGCGGTTCGGGCAGGGCTGGTGGCAGAAGGGTC
>DATLRG010000108.1:0-5645 GCA_035534795.1 Chloroflexota bacterium | reverse complement strand
CGCCCGATACTCCTCACCCTGGAATTACTTTAACCCCTGAGAACGTGAGACCTCTCGGCCTTTGGTCGCGTGTGGACGTAGGGCAGGGGGCGCAAGCCGAGTGACGGGCGGGAGGAAAGTTCCCCCCACCTCCCACCCGCCCGACCCCCTGCCCTACGCCATCGAGAGCCATCCAGGAACTCGGAACGCTTCAGGTTCTCACACACGGGAGGGGACGGCGATGAAATCAGCAACCTTCGACCGATTCGCAGGATGGTGCGCGATTCTCACCGGGGTCGCCGGATTCTGTTATGCGGTCGCGTTCATTATCATCGCGCGGAGTGATCCAGCCCTGGGTGGGCTGCTCAGCGCGCTTTTCTTGACGCTGGTGGGGCTCTTCACCAGCGCCGTGATGATCGGCGTGTACGACCGGCTACGGGAGACGGATCCCTACTTCGCCCTCTGGGCGCTGCTGCTGGGCACGATCGCCGCGCTCGCCTCTGCAACCCACGGCGGCTACGACCTGGCGAACGCGATTCATCCGTCGGCAGCGGCTACTGTCAGCGCGGCGGCCGACGTTCCGAGTCAGATCGACCCGCGCGGACTGCTCACCTTTGGCGTCGCGGGTGTCGCCCTGTTTGTCGTCGCGTGGTTGATCCGTCGTGGTGGACAGTTCCCCGGTGGGCTCGGCTCGCTGGGCTATCTGTCGGCCATTCTTCTGATCACTCTGTACCTGGCGCGGCTGATTGTGCTCAGCCCGGCCAGCCTGATCATCCTGGTGCCTGCGCTACTGAATGGCTTCATCGTCAACCCGATCTGGTACGTGTGGCTCGGCCTTGCGCTGCTGCGCCGGCCGGGCGAGGAAAAAGTGTGAGCATGGAGGAGAAACATGTCTGGGGAGACACGGCGATTCGACGCCGAGCGCGTCGACAATGTCCTTCGCACCAACGAGCTCTTCCGACCCGGAAGTAGCCGACGCGCGTTCCTCGGGCGCACTCTCGCGGCTGGCGGCGGGGTAGCGCTCGGCGCCGGCGGAGCGTTGCTCGGCGGCCTTGGGATCGCCTTCGCCGACGGCAACCCGGTCGCCGATTTTGCCAATGCCGCGGTCGGCGCCGAGCGTATCGGTATCGCGTTCTATCAGAATGCGCTCGGGATCACGTCACAGTTTGGCGTGGCCGGGGACGTGGCGAAGGGCACTCTCCTGAACAGCGGCCACCGAGAGTACTTCATGGCGGCGGCGAACCAGGAGACCGATCACCTGACGACGCTGACTGGCCTGGGATTCACTTTTCCCTTCTCGACCTTTGCGTTTCCGGCGGGAACCTTTGCCTCGGCCGGTGCGATGCTAGCCTTCGGCGAACAGTTGGAGTCGGTCTTCATCGGCGCGTACCTGGGAGCGGTGAACGTCGCGGCGTCGACGAGCGGAGCGGCCGGGGTGGCGGAGTTGGCGGCGCAGATCATGGGGATCGAGTGCGAGCACCGGGTCCTCATCCGTGACATCAACGGCGAGGATCCGCCCAACGACCGTTTCTACGAAGGTAACCAAACCGCGTCGACGGCCGCGACGTTGGGAAACACCGGCACACGGTCGACGGTGTACGCCACGGCCGCCGATGCGGTCAACGCACTGCTTGCCCTGGGGATTACTCCCAGTTAGAAATCATCTCGAAACTGCTGTTTGGGCGCCCCGGAGGCGCCCAAACAGCAGTTTCGAGATGATTTCTTAATGTCGAAAGTGCCCAGCGGCATGGCCAGCCAGGATCGGCTGCGCCGATTCACGCCAGCGCGAGGTTCGCGCTGGCGTCGAGGCTGAGATCGGAGCGGTAGCCCGCGACGAAGCGGTAGTAGCCGGCGGCGGCGATCATGGCGGCGTTGTCGGTGCAGAGTGCGATCGGCGGGTAGATCACCGGCCGTTGAATCCGTCGGTCCATCTCCGAACGGAGAAGAGCGTTCGCGGCAACGCCGCCCGCGAGCAAGACCTGCGGCACGTCGAACTCCTCGGCGGCGCGCTGGGCCTTCGTGACGAGCACGTCGGCGACGGATTCCTGAAAGCTCGCGGCGACGTCGGCGCGGGTCAAACCGGGATGATGATGATCCATTCCCTCGGCGACGCGCAGCACCGCGGTCTTCAGGCCACTGAAGCTGAAGTCGTAGGTACCGTCGAGCCAGGCGCGTGGGAGGCGGAGCTTGGTCGGGTCGCCCTGTTCGGCCAGCTTCTGAATGGCCGGCCCGCCCGGATATCCCAGACCGAGAATGCGGGCGACCTTGTCGAACGCCTCGCCAGGGGCGTCGTCGAGAGTACGGCCGAGCATACGATAGGCGTTATGGCCGGTCATCAGCACGAGGTCGGAGTGCGCACCGGAGACGATCAGGCAGATCGTCGGGAACTCGATCTGGGCGCCGGTCAGCCAGTTCGCGTAAATGTGCCCTTCGAGGTGATTGACGCCGACGAGTGGCAGATCCCGTGCGAAGGCGATGCCCTTACCCGCGTTTAGTCCGACCAGGAGCGCCCCGATCAGGCCCGGCCCACACGTGGGTGCAACGCAGGCGAGGTTGTCCCAGTCGATTTTCGCCTGATCGAGCGCGCGTTGGATCGTCGGCACGATCGCGAGGACGTGCTGACGCGACGCGACTTCGGGCACCACGCCGCCGAACGCCTCGTGTATGTTCACCTGTGACGCGACAACGTTCGACAGAATCTGTCGGCCATCGCGGACGACCGCCGCCGACGTTTCGTCGCAGGAGGTCTCGATGCCGATCACGTCGATCGAAGAGTTCATGGCTGCAGCTCCGGTAGCGGGAATCGGTCGATCTGGTCGCCGGAGAGGACGTAGAGGATCTTGTCGTCATCCGAAATGGCCAGATCGCGCACTTGCGAAAGGATCGCCGGGTTGGCAGCATCGGTCAATTCGCGCTCGTAGGCGCCGGCGCGGGAGAGCTGAACGATCCGCCCGTGAGCCGGATCACCGACGAAAATGGACGTTCCGCTGAGCGTAAGACTGGACGGATGGCTGGGCAGGAGGTCGCTCGGGGGTCCAGCGAAGTCCACCGGCTTGCCGTTGGCGAACCGTTGAAGCTGGCCGGTGGCGTGCAGCAGGTAAAGATCGCCATCCACGGCCAGGTCGACGGCGTCGGCCAGCGTCGGCGCGGCATCGGGCGCGAAGTAGCTGAAGACCGGGCCGTCGAAGCCGCTGCTCTGCGACGGATACGAGGCGAGGCTCTGCTGCGCCGGGTTGAGCGCGTACAATCGCCCGTCGTACCCCCCGATCGCGCTGACGCTACTCCACGAGCCCGGATCGCGGAGCGCGAGCACGGTGAGACCATGCACCGGTTCGTACTGGATCAGGAAACCGGACGAGTCGAGCGCGAGTAACGACGCCGTTGGCCAGGAGCTGCTGGCGGGCATCCAGGCAATCGCGGTGATCTTGCCAACCGTCGCGGGACCGATGTGATCGCCTTCCTGGACGAGGATCGGGTTATTGCTGGATTGAGCGGCGGTGTTGTCGGGGCTGAGCAGGTATTTGTACACGCGGCTGTTCGTGCGATCCAGAACGTAGAGATCCAGGCCGTTGAGGACCATCTGGTCGCCGACCGTCGGCAAGCTCGCCACGGGGGTAGGGGACGGAAGATCGACGATGCCGCTGGCGGCCTGGTACTCGCGCATGATTCGTGCCGACGCGGTGATCGTCATCGGGTCATCCGGACGGGCGGCCAATGCCTGGCCGGCCAGTTGATTCGCTTCGTCGAGCAGGTGCCGTCGCACCAGTGGATCGCTCTGCCCCATCGCCTGGCTTTCGCGCTGCTGGGCCTCGGTGAGATTCGTCATGGCGTTGGTGTACGGTGCACCGCCTTGCAGAATGCGCGCCGCGATCATCACGCCGAGGTACCCGACGAAGAAGAGCACCGCGATCAGCAGCGCGGCGAGCGCGAGCCGCGACGGGTTGAACGGAATGTACGGCAGATCCGGGAGATGCGGACGCCAGGCGACGGACCTGGCGCGTCGCGGAATCGCTTCGGCGCGGATCGCCGGTCGCGTGGCGGGGTGACGCGGGGCTGCCAGCGGTTCCGCGTCGTCCCCCGGCGCATCCGGCGGGAACGTCTCGTCTGGCGCGGCGACGCGACGGGGCACGCGGCGGGGACGATCGCGGCGGTCCCGTTTGGCGGTGACCCACGAAGTAGACAACTCGACCGGGTCCTGCCGAGCGTCGTCGCCTGGGCAGGAGGCTTCGGAGACCGGCACCATCACGAGGGTTCGGAAGGGACGGTGCCCCCGATGCTCGCGGCCGATCGCGCGCAATCCCCCGATGACGCGGTCGGGCCGGCCGCGCAACGACTCTTCGGACTGATCGCCGACGAGATCGAGCAAGCCCGAGGAGCTCAGAATGATCGCGGTCGGGTGTTCGAGGGTGCGGTGGTGCAGCTCGACGTCGACCTCCTCCGCTTGTCCGAGGAGCTCGACCGAACGATCGCCGGGGCGAGCGTCGCCGCGGCCGAAGCGTTCGCCGTGGTCGCTTCGGATCAGGTAACCCAGACCGCGGCCGGCGAGCGCGAAGTAGGCATCGTCGTCGCGGAAGACCGCGCAACAGAGTGTCGCGTAGTGGCGCTCCGAGCGAATCGAGCGTTCGTTTTCGGCGTGGAGCTCCAGGTTGACCCGCTGAATCGACCGAACGAGGGCGGAGGTGAGGGAGCCGGACGGGTCCCGATAAAAGTTGTCGGCAACGGCACTCCCCAGGCGCTCGGCAACCTCCGGGGACTCTCGGCCGTCGACGTCGACGAGGACGAAGATCTGCCCCTTGCGGGCCCGGCCGCGCGGCGTGGGAATGGGCGAGACGATCTGGTCGGCCCAGCGCCCATCGGCGTAGGCGAACTCATAGAGAAAAGCGGGCAGAGAGGCGTTCACCGGCTCACTTCGTCGTGGCTGATCGCTTGGATCAGGTTCAGCCGAGTATACCAGAGAGCGGCTTGCAGAGACAAGGTTTGGTGTCGGGCTACTGGTCGGCATCGAAGCGATGGATCTCCTCCGTGATCGCGGCACAGCACATCGCGCGCAAGCTGTGCCGGGTGGTCATCCCGTTGTACCATAAGCTAGGAGCCTGTCGGAGAGAACTGGGATCTTGGCCAGCGAGTAAGCCTCCCGGCCAGGCCGGGAAACCGGCGGTTTGGCTCTGCAGGCCGACTCCGGCTTTTCTCTCCGACAGGCTGCTAGGCGCTGGCTGAAGTCAAAAGGTTATAAAGGTGTGTAGAGCTCGACGGTGTGCCCCGCGGGGTCCTGCAGCGTCGCCACGCGGTATCCCCACGAGGCGTTCGTGGGTGCCTGCTTGAACGAAACTCCCTGCTCCGTCAGACGCTGGTACAGCGCGTCGACGTCGGGCACCTCGAAATGAAGCTGCACGCGTTCGGGCTGAGGCAACGATGTTCCCTGGTGCAGCCCGATGCGCCCGCCGCCCGTTCCCGCCAGCATGACGAAACTAGCGGACTCGAAGGACGCGGCTAATCCGACGTTGTCGGTGTACCAGTCGCGGACCTTTTGCAGATCTTCGACGTAGAGCGTGACGTAGGTGAACGTGACCATCATTGCAGCCTCCACCGAAAGATTTTTGGTTCTCCGATGCCACCTCAGCGGAGGTGATTGGGAATGGCTGGGTGAAAACGGGCCCCGTGGGCCC
>DATLRG010000107.1:0-4086 GCA_035534795.1 Chloroflexota bacterium | reverse complement strand
TCCCGACTGTTTCGATGAAGCGCCCGTTTCGTGGAGATCGCGAGTCCGCGACCACTACCCGGTAGGACGGCCGTTTTTTTGCGCCCATCCGACGCAGTCGGATTTTGACAGGCATTTAAGTACTTAGTCCTCCATCCTGTGACGATAGAAAGTCTGTTGGGATTGACCTGAATCCTATAGCCGTATCATGATAGCACGCCAGCGCTTAGGCCGTCAACGCCGGCCGGCGGTCGTCCGCGCCGGCGGCGGTGGCAGACGGCGACATTTGCGGCTATACTGGGTGGGATGGAAATCAAGAGTCTATCCTCGACGAGGCAGTCTTGAACGTTCGCGGTTTGTTCACATCTGGTCGGATGTCCGATTTCTGGAGTGTCCTGCGCGAAGTCGATCCGCAGAATGTCATTCGTGAGGCAGACCATCCGCTTCGCCTGATTGTCTGTGGGGCGCCCGGTGTGGGCAAGCAGACTCTGGCGACGCACCTGATCGGGGGGACCTACGTCAGGCCGGCGTCGCCGAACGTCGCGATCGACGTCTGTGACATGCCGACAGACGTGCCGGTGGCCTTGCCATCCGCTGACCTCTACCTGTACGTCGCCTCCGCCGACGACGTCCTCGGCGCGGTCCAGCGCGGTCACCTGGCGCAGTTGTCCCGCCGATCTGGCCGTGTCGTCTGCGCGCTCAATCGACGGACCGATCCAGACTCCCCGCGCCCTCAGCAGGTGCAACAGGTGGCAGGAGCTGCGCTGGGCATCGGGCCGGAGCGCGTGTACTGCGCCGCCGCGGCGGACCGGTTGTCCGTGGAACGGGAGCTGGTCCCGGGACTGGTCCGCGAGATCCCTCATCTGGCGCTGCCCCTGGGTCGCGCGTTAGAGGCGTTTCGCGAGCCAGCCGCCGACCACGTGATTTCCGACACGGCACGCATCAACGCCGAGTTCGCGCTGATCTCCGCCCTTCCGGCGCTCGTGCCGGTGGTGGGCTCGCTCGCCTCGGCAGGCACCGATATGATCGTGCTGACCAAGAACCAGGTCATGCTGCTGCTGAAGCTTGCCCTGCTGTACCGGCGACCAATCGACAACCGCATGCAGGTCCTCGCGGAAGTGGCGCCGGTAATCGGAGCCGGCTTCTTCTGGCGTTCCGCTGCACGGTCGCTGGTGGCGCTCGTCCCTGGCCCCTTCGGGCTGGCTCCGCGCGCAGCAGTAGCGTACCTGGGAACGTACGTGACCGGCAAGGCCGGCCAGCATTACTATCGCTGGGGTCATCGACCATCTTCCGATGTCCTGGACTCGTTCCGCGAGGAAGCACTCCGCCATCTCGCTGACTTGACGCCGATGATCGCCCAGGTTGGACGCCGGTTGCGCTTGCCCTGAAGGTGGTATAAATTTTGCGCACCGAGCCACCGGCTACCGGCGCAGCAACCCTCTCGTCGGCGCATCAGCAGGCGGTCTGGCGCGCGTCCCATCGTCAAGGAGTAAAAGCATCGTGTCTGATCCACTGAAGGTCCTGATCCTTTCAGCCGAGATGGTCCCGTTCGCCAAGACCGGCGGACTTGCCGACGTCACCGGCGCGTTACCGAAAGCCCTGGCGCGACTGGGCGACGACGTTCGAGTCGTGCTGCCCCGGTACGGCCGAATGGACCCGGACCGCTTCGGCATGATGGAAGCCGTGCCATTGTTCCAGGTCCCGATGGACGATGCGTCCGAACCTGTCTCGATTCTAAGGACCGACACCGTTCCGGGCGTCCCGGTCTACTTCGTGAACAGCGAAAAGTACTTCAACCGTGAAGGCATCTACGGCTACCCGGACGACGGCGAACGCTTCATTCTGTACTGTCGAGCAGCGCTCGAGATGCTGCGGCAGCTCAATTGGAAACCGGACATCATTCATTGCAACGACTGGCACACGGGTATCGTCCCGAATTGGTTAAAGACGAGTTACAAGAACGACCCGTTCTTCGCCGACACCGCGACCGTGTTCACCATTCACAACCTCCAGTATCAGGGGCTATTCGGCTGGCGAATCCTCGAGGTGGCCGGCATCGAGGAGTACGGGTTCCTGCACCACCCACAGATCGGCGAGTTGGCCGACGTCGTCGACCTGATGGCACGAGGGATCCACTTCGCCGACGTGATCAACACCGTCTCGGAGCGCTACGCTCAGGAGGTTCTGACGCCGGAATTTGGCGAGAAGCTGGACCCTTTGCTGCGGGACCGCCGGGACCGGCTGTTCGGCATTCTGAATGGCGTCGACTTCGACGAGATCAACCCGGCCACCGACCACTACATCGCGCAGAACTTCGACGGCGAGCACCTCGGAGCGCGCTCCGCGAACAAGCTAGCCCTGCAGCGCGACTCGAACCTTCCGCAGGACGCGCCCGTCCCGCTGATCGGTATGGTCTCGCGCCTAGCGGATCAGAAGGGATTCGATCTGCTGGCGGGATGCTTCGACTCGATGATGGATTGCCTGCCCGTTCAGTTCGTGCTCCTGGGCACTGGCGACCAGCACTATCACAACGTGTTTTCGCAGTATTCGCAGAAGTACCCTGGGCGAGTGGCCATTCACCTCACCTTCAACGCGCCGCTGGCCCAGAAGATCTACGCGGGGTCGGACATGTTCTTGATGCCGTCGCGCTTCGAGCCGTGCGGGCTCGGGCAGATGATCAGCTTACGCTACGGCTCGATCCCGATTGTCCGCCATACCGGTGGACTGGCCGACACGATTCAAGACTTCGATCCGAGGACGAGAGTGGGCAATGGATTCTCGTTCGAGCGGTACAATCAAATTGATCTGTACACCGCCGTCGTTCGGGCGGTCGAGAATTACAAGCATCCGGACGTTTGGCGTTTGCTTCAAGAACGAGGGATGCGGTCCGACTACTCGTGGACGGCCTCCGCGCGGAAGTACGAAGATCTGTACCGACAGGCGCTCCAATTTCGGCACCGCGACGGCGCGGCCGTTCAGTAAGAGGTAAGAGCTATGCCACAGTTACGCCAGGACCTGGTGACCGGGCGCTGGGTCGCCATCGCCACCGAGCGGGCGAAGCGCCCGAGCTCTTTCAGTCGCGCGGCCGCCGTCGCCGTGCCGCCCGCGGCGACGTGCCCCTTTTGCGTCGGCCACGAATCGATGACCCCACCGGAAGTCATGGCCTACCGTGCCGCCGGCTCCGAGCCGAACACCCCCGGCTGGGAGGTTCGGGTGGTCCCGAATCTGTATCCGGCCTTCGGTCCAGCCGACATCGAACCGATTACCTCGAGCTGCGGACCGTACACGACGATGACCGGGGTCGGCGTTCATGAAGTCATTGTCAGCAGCACGTCTCACGTCGACGACTTCGCGAGCCTGCCGGTCAACCAGATCGATCAGATCGTGCGGGCATTCGTGGAGCGATACGACGCCAACGCGCGGAACCCGGTGATTCAGTACCTACTGATCATCAACAACCACGGCAAAGAGGCCGGCGCGTCTCTCGAGCACCCTCATTCCCAACTGTTCGGCATTCCTCTGGTCCCGTTCGCCGTTCGCGAGGAGCTAGACGGCGTCCGCCGCTATCGGTCCGAGCACGGCGCCTGCGTCTATTGCGAGATTCTGGCGACGGAGCAGAAAGCGGGAGAACGAATCATCTGGGAGAACGACTCGTTCCTGGTGTACGCGCCGTTCGCGTCACGCACGCCGTTCGAGGCGTCGGTCCTGCCGAAGTGGCACTCGGCTCGCGTCCAGACGATGACGACCGCGCAGCAACACGACTTCGCGAGCGCACTACACGAGCTAACCGCGCGGATCTCCCACGGCCTGAACGATCCGCCGTACAACTTCTACATCCACACGGCGCCAGTTCACCAGGACGGCGAGCCCGGCTACCACTGGCACCTCGAGCTGCTGCCAAAGCTGGCCATCGCGGCCGGTTTCGAGCTCGGCACCGGCATCATGATCAACGTGGCAACCCCGGAAGCCGCGGCCGAGTACCTGCGTGGCGTCGACGTCAGCACGTCCGCCGTGAGCGCGGCGACTCCCGGCATTCAGCATCGTTAGCGGGTGTTTGAGCAGAACCAGTAGGTGGAAGATTTGCACAGCAAATCCTCCACCTACTGG
>DATLRG010000106.1:0-4014 GCA_035534795.1 Chloroflexota bacterium | reverse complement strand
ATCAACGACGTTCTCACCGTGGCCGTACTTTAGATGGTGTCGTCGCCCGGAATCTTATCACGCCCGGGCGAGGGCGGGACTTCGTGACCTTCGTGGTCCAAACGGACTTCGTGGTCTGAACCAACTTCGTGGCCCGGATGTCCCGGTCGCGCCGTGTCGCTCCCGATCTAGGCCGTGTTCGACGCCGGCTTCTCGGCGAAGGCCTGCTTGACGCGCCAGATGCTCTCGGGGTAGCGACTCTGCAGACGGTGCCAGCCGCTCATCAGGTCGCTGCCGGCGTGGTTCTGCTTGTAGCGCGCGACGGCAGACCAGTATTGCGCCTCCGCGGCGACGTGGCTGGTGGGGAAGCGGAGGAGGACGTCGTCGAACACCGCCGCCGCGCCGCTGTCGTCATGCGACCGGAGGCACGCCTGCGCCTGAGCGACGAGGAGCTGCGGAAGGAACTCGAACGGCGGCAAATAGCCGTTCCAGCGATAGTATTCGAATCCGTCGGCCCCGAGCACGCGGAGGTCGGGAGTCCAGGCCTGGTGGAAGCGCTCGATCAGCGGCTGCGACGCGCTCTGGGTCACGTCGATCTGCAGCGGGACGAAGCGCTGGTCGATCGCGTGGTCAACCGCGGGTTCTGAGTACGTCACGGTACTCAACGTCTGGCAGCCACCTCAGGTGGGCGAGAAAAAGTCGAGGAGGATGAGCTTGTTCTCATGCCGTGCCTGCTGGCAGGCCTGGTTCAAGTCGTGAAGCCAGTTGACCTGTGCCAATGAAATCACCTCGGAAACGTGGAATTCTGCACACTGCCGGGCAAGAAGTAGTCCAGCAGCCT
Source organism: Chloroflexota bacterium (assembly GCA_035534795.1). Classification (GTDB taxonomy): domain Bacteria; phylum Chloroflexota; class UBA6077; order FW602-bin22; family CADDYW01; genus JAJPKB01. Next base: position 3,194 of record DATLRG010000106.1, on the reverse strand, counting down.
TCGCTCATTCCAGCGCTCCCTGGATGATCTCCTCTTCCATGACCTCCCAGTCGGCGACGGGAGCGTGGAGCGATAGCAGGTCAGCCAGCGCGGACAGGCGCCGATCTCGCCGTGCTTGCTCGAAGTAGACCGCCTCGACCGCTTCGCGAATCAGCGAGCTAATGGGTTTGTCGCGCTCCTCAGCCAACCGGCAGAGTGTCTCGTACTGCTCGTCGGTGAGGACCGTCTGCACGCGCTTGGTGTAGGTTGCCATCACCCAGCTCCGGTCGTAGCCAGGCATCCATCATGCCATTGTACGACCGAAGCAAAGCCGGGGTGGCCTTACAAGATGGCATTTGGGTTGACATTGTATTCCACCGGGCTACAATCAACCCAGGCCTGAAACGCGATGGCAACACGTCCGCGATCGACAGTCGGGGTTGTTGTTTTCGTTCAAGACCGACCCGGATCCCCGGACATGCTGCACATCTCTGCCCGCCATGTCTGTAACGCGCAGGATGCAATCGATTGCTACTTCGCGGGCGTCACGACCTATAACGCGGAACGCCAGCGCTTCGAAACGCAATCGACGACACACGTTCTGCTCTGGGTGTGGCGCATTCCGGGTCGACAGGTCAGCGTAATCTCATGCTTCCGTCGGGAGGGCGAGTAATGCAGCACCGAGAGATCGAGAAGGTTGACGACGCGGCGGAGTTTGAGATCTCGCCCGAGGAAGACGCACAACTACGTGCGATGATCGACCAGGCCGAGAAGGACATCGTGGAGCTCCGCGTCAATCTGCGCTGGCACAAACTGCAGTTGGACACGGTCAAGAAAGCGGCGGCCCTCTACGATATGCCGTACCAGACGTACGTCAAGGCCGCTGCGTACCGACAGGCGCTCGCCGATTTGCAGACTGCGCTTGACCTGCATCATGCGATGGAAGGTCAGACACCATCTGAGCCGCTCGGGTCGCGGACGTCGGGCCAGTCACCGCGCACAGCCATCGCAGTGGGCCAGTCGCGTGGCGCCAGATCTGAATAGGAACGAGCGAGCGATCACTTCTCGATATCGCTCTCGCACTCCCGAATGCGGCAGAAGGCTTCGCCGGGATCGCAGGCAGTCGTCTCGAGCTGGAGGGAGGTGTGGGCGATGTGAAAACTGTCTGCCAGCACGGAGTTCACCGCGGCGAGAATGTCGCAGGCCTCGCTCACCGGCTGATCCTGGACCAGCACGTGCGCGCTTGCCGCTCGCAGCGAGGACGACAGGCTCCAGAGGTGCAGGTCGTGGACGTCGAGGACGCCCGGCACCTGGCACATCGCCACCATAACGCGCCGCGCATCCAGGTCCGAGGGCGTCGCTTCGAGGAGGATGTCGATGGCGTCGACGATCACCCCGCGACTCGTCCAGATAATGAACACGGCGATCAAGACCGACACCGCCGGGTCCAGCGACTGCTGGCCGGTCAGGGCGATCGCCACGCCCGCGACGACGACGCCGGCGGCCGAGGCCGCATCGCCAGCGACGTGGACGAACGACGCCCGCACGTTCAGATCGTGCTCCGACGCGCCGTGCAGCCACAGGGCGACCGCCAGGTTCAGCACCATCGCGACCGCCGCGACGGCGATCATGACCGTGGACTGCACCACGTCCGGCGCGCTGAATCGACGGTAGGCTTCGACCAGGATGCCGATCGCGATGATCACGAGGACGACGGCATTTGCCAGCGCTGCGAGGATGCCGGCCCGGTGGAAGCCGAAGGTCCGCTCGGCAGTGGAGGGGCGGCTAGCGAGCTGAAACGTCCAGAGGGTGAGCACCAGCGCCAGTGTGTCGGTCAGGTTGTGGCCGGCGTCCGAAAGCAACGCGAGACTGTGGGCGTAAACGCCGGCGACGCCCTCGACGACGACGAAAAGCGCCGTGAGCGCAACGGCGATGCGTAGCCGCATCGCCGTTGCCGCGACGCCGGGGCCGCCCGGCTGCGGTGCGTGAAAGTGCCCGGCCATGTCTGCGACCGATCCCTCCGGGAGATGCCAGGAGTCGGGAGTCAGCAGTCAGAATGCGGGTGCCGACTGTCCGCGTGCTCCCGGATTGCGTATTTCCTGATAAAGTCTATCATGCGCGGCTGGTGACGCTCGCAAATTGCCGCCGCTGCCGTGAAGATCGATCTGTGCGAGGCAGGCGACCACGGTGAAGTGCGGTGCTACCCTGCGCGCGGAGGCTATCCGGTTTTCGTGATCTTTTCGCGCCGTATCGTGACCTTCGTGGTCCAGACGTCCCCCGCGTCCTCCCGTCCGCCTCCTCACTCCGCGCGCAGGTCTTTCAAGCGCGGCATCACTTTCTCTGCGAACAACTCCAGCGACCGCGTCCACTTCCGGTGGTCTGGATGCCAGTCGTGGCCGATCATCAGGACCGTGCCGAAGCCGCCGACGTCCTCGTGGAGCGCGCGCAGGCGCGCGGCGCACTCGTCCGGCGTGCCGACGATCCAGACGTTCTCGATCAGGTAGTCGACTGTGACGGCTTCGTCGGGGACGTTGCCCTCGAGCGGCTTGAACGCCTGAAGGCCGTAGGGCCCGCTGGCGACGAGGGGAAGCATGTACTCGCGGAAGGCGCGACCCATGCCGCCCTCGCGCGCGTCGCGCACCGCCGCGTCGTGTGTCTCGGCGACGTAGATCTCGCGGGCGATGCGCCAGGCGCGTCGGGAGGGCGTTCGGCCGCTCCGCTGGGCCCCGGCCTCGACCGAGGCCCAGTGCTGGCGCAATACGTCCGGTTGGAGGAAGTTCGTGCTCATCGGGATCCAGCCGCGCTCGCCAGCCAGTGCCAGCCCGGCCGAGTTTTTGCTGACGCCGGCGATGGCGATCGGCGGGCCAGGCTGCTGATACGGACGGAGCAGGGCGCCGGTCGTCGCGTCGGCCGGCGGAACGTCGAACGTGAAGAAGCGCCCCTGATACTGGAACGGCTCGCCGGCCCACGCCTTCTCGACGATCTCGATCCCTTCACGGGTGAGCGTCGCGGCGTCTGGACCCGACAGATCGACGCCGAACGCGCGGCGGTCCCCGGCGATGCCGCCGGAGCCGACGCCCAGCATGAAGCGGCCGCGGGTCAGGTGATCCAGCGTGGCGAAACGCAGCGCCACTTCCAGTGGGTTGTGAAACGGCATCAGCACCACGCCGGTGCCCAGACGGATCCGCTCGGTGCGGCCCGCGGCCTTGGCGAGC
>DATLRG010000105.1:0-4479 GCA_035534795.1 Chloroflexota bacterium | reverse complement strand
TAGCACATCTTCCACCGACTGACACTTTTCAGACACCCTCCAAATCCTCGTCTCCGTGCTCTCCGTGGTGAGCGTACCCCGGCCCGTCGAACGCCGGGTATCAGATACTCACCCGCCCGAAGCGCTCCTCCAGGAAGCGGCGATTGGCGAGCAAGCGGTCGAGATCCTGGCGCTGCAGGTCTTCGGCGATCTCGTTCAGCTTCGAGTCCAGCAGATCGAGCTGTTCCCTCAGCTCCTGCAGCGCCGTCTTGCCCGGCGCGACCACGACCCGACCGGGGTCGACCGGCGGCAGCGCCAGGTAGGCGTCGATCGTCCGGGGCAGGTAGTCGCTTGCGGTCTGCCGCACGAGATAGAGGTCCTTGGAAAAGGGCGGGAAGCGGGACGCGTAGCCGAGCAGGACCTCGACCTTGCGACGGATCTGCTCGACCTTGACCTGGATGTCGATCGGCAGCTCGGGACGCGGCCGCGGTGGTGGCGGTGACCAGGGCTGGGGTTGAACCTGGGGCTGGCTTCGGTATGGCGCCCGAGGCGTTGGGACCGGCTGCGAGCGCCAGGAGTGCCGCGACCACTCGCGCTGGCGCGGGCCACGCGAGACCGCGACGATGGCCCAGATCAGGAGCGCAAAGACGGCCCACGGCATGACGACGCCGACCAGAGAGATGAACGCCAGCCAGATCGGAATCGCCACCAACAGCAGCACTGGCACCGCCAGCGCGAGGATGATCAGTCTCATTCGTTAGCCTCCTTCCTTGCTCCCCGGCAGCGCAAGCTCGCTGGCCAGGCCGTCGGCGTTCACCTGGGCCAGCTCCGCGGCCCGCGCCCGCTCGACGTACACCTGAGCCCGGGTGACCTGGGCCGATAGACTGTCGATCGTCTTTCGCATGGAGTCGAGAGCCGCGAGCTTGAAGGTATCGATCGTGTCGATGGTCGCGTAGACGTTGTCGAACGCTGCCTGCAGCTTCTCGATGCTAACCGTCGCGTTGGCCGCCTGGTTCTGAATCTCGCCGACTTGCTGACGAAGAAGCTGCGAGGTCGATTCGATGAGGTTGCCGGTCGTCGTGTTCAGGGCGGTGATCTGATCCAGCACCAGGCGCTGGTTGCCGAGCGCGAGCGCCACGATCACCGCGGTGCGCAGCGCCGAGACGGTCGTCGTCGTGGCACGCTCCACGCCTTTGATCAACTCCTGGTTGTTCTTGTGGATCAGGTCCAGCGCCAGGTAACCCTGGACGTTGACCGACAACTGCGTCAGCAGGTCCTGGCGCTTCTGGCGCACGTAGAAGAGGGCGTCCTCCTTCAGCGCCCGCGCCTTCTCCGGGTCGCCGCGCTCCAGATCGGACGCCTTCTTTGTGAGCGCCTCGTCCAGGGCACCCGCCATGTACGCGTACTGCTCGAGGCGGCCCTTCATCGCCCAGAGGTGGACCCGTTCCTGCTCGATCGCGGCGTTGTCGCGCAGCAGCTCGTCCTGACCCCGGTACAGCCCGTTGACGATTGCTTCGATGTTGGCTTGAGCCGACTGGTACTTGTGAAAGTAGTCGCTCACCTGGTTGCCCATCGGCAGGCGATCGAACAAGCCCCGCTTGCGGCTGAGGTGACGGGACGGGTCGAGACTCTCGATTTGCTTGCGCAGCGCGAGCAGTGCGCTGGATACCTGCGAGCCTTGCGTCAATGGACCTTGCTGGAGCGCGGCCGTCGGCCGATCCAGGAAACGATTCGATGCCTCGGCCGAGCGTCGAATCTCCTCGCTTCCCATACGGTTGATCGACCGTACCTTGCGCTCGAACTCGGGCGATTGTGCTTCGGCGCCGGCGATCGAGTCGACGAAGGAGTTCACCGCGGCGGAGATCCGATTCCTGGTCTCGTCGTCGACGCGGATTGTCGTCGCGGCTTGATCGGCGGTCACCGTTCGGACCGGTTTTGGCGGCTCGAGGACGAGCTCGTCCTCGGCGACCGCTGTCTCTGGCAGATCTGTCATCCGTCAAGACCTCCCTTCCATGCATTGGACGAATGAGCCGCCCAGACTGTTGCAGTGTGGCGAGCCGAAGTTGCCGCGCTCATCCCCACCGCACCCGTGGCCAGTGGCAGGCTGAACGCGAAGCAGCTTCCCTGGCCGACGGTACTCTCCACCGAGACGTCCCCGCCCATCGCCTCGACCAGCTCGCGCACGATCGCCAGGCCCAGGCCGGCCCCGCCGCTGGCGCGGTCCCGGGCGTCGTCGCCCCGGTAGAAGCGCTCGAAGACGTGGGGGAGCTGGTCGGGCGGGATGCCTATCCCGGTGTCTTCGACGGCTATCGACGCACGGCCGTCCCGCGGCTCGGCCCGGATCGCGATCAAGCCCCCTTCGGGCGTGTACCGCAGGGCGTTCCGCACCAGGTTGCCGAGCACCTGAACGACGCGCTGGCGGTCGGCCAGGGCTGGCGGGAGGTCCGGGGCAACCTCCGTGGCGACGCTGACCTGGCGCTCGCGACGCGCGATCGGGCGGATGCCACGCGCGACCTCCTCGACCAGCTCGGCCAGCGCGACCGGTTCGAGCGCCAGCGGCAGCGCGCCCGCCTCGGCCGTCGAGAGCGCAAACAGGTCGTCGATCAGTCGACTCAGGTGCTCGGTCTCGCGATTGATGACGGCGAGGTACTCGCGCCGGCGCTCGCCTTCGTGGTCGCCTCCCCGCAGCAGCAGCGACTCGGCGTGACTCCGAATCAGGGCGAGCGGCGTCCGGAGCTCGTGCGAGACGTTCGCCACGAGCTCGCGCTTGGCGCGGAGGGTCGCCTCGGTGCGCCCCTTCGCGGCCTCGAGCGCGGCGACCGTGGCCGCAAGTTGGTCGGCCATGTGGTTGAACTGCCGCATCAGCCGACCGACCTCGTCGGCCGGTCCTTCCTCGACCCGGCGGGACAAGTCGCCGGCCGCCAGCGATTCGGCCGCCCGCCCGAGCCGCTCGAGTCGCGCCACCAGTCGCCGCGAGAGCAGATAGCCGACAACGCTGGCGGAGACGAGCGCGAACAAGGAGGCGGCCACGAGCACCGCCAGCGACGCCGCGCCGAAGATGGCCAGCCCCTGCCAGAAGCTGCCGCCGTGGGTGGGCGACGGCAGGGTGCGCGTGGCGACGACGACGGCGGCGACGGGCTGCCCGCGCTCGTTGAGAATCGGGTACGCGCCCAGAGCGGCTGGGCCGCCACCGGACCGGTCCGACACGAGCCGTCGCGGGTCGCGCACCCCGGCCAGCGCCTCTTGCGCCAGGACGTGCCATTCGAGGCGTTCCGGCGGAGCGAAGGCGGCGCCCGTGGGTTCGGAGCTCGCCAGCGGCTGGCCGTCGTGGCCGACGACGACGATGTAGGCGACGTCGTCGAGCGACGATCCGAACCGGACGAATCGCGGCGCCTGGTCGGGCGCGTTGGGATTGGGTCCGCCCAGCACGCGCAGGCTGCCGCTCGCCATTGCGCGGAGCACCACGTTCAGCGCGGTCGACGCATCGTCCCGGGTCGCGAGTCCACCGATCGCGCTCGCGACGATCCGGGCATCCTGGGATGGCTCGCCGGTCGAATCCTGCTGGGCCGCGATCCAGCCGCCCGCGATCAGCACGACCGCCGCGACCATCGCGACCAGGGTGCAGGCGATGGCGGCCAGATGGGAGAGAATGAGCTGCGAGCGCAAACGGGAGACGTGGCGGATCATGGATCTGTCGTCCGGGCAAGCCGGTAGCCGATGCCCCAGACCGTCTCGATCCGCTCGCCGACGGGGCCGAGCTTCTTGCGCAGCCGCAGCACGTGCGTATCCACGGTCCGGTCGGAGCCCTCCGCCTCGTAGCCCCAGACCCTCTCCATCAGGTAGTCGCGCCCGAACGCCCGGCCGGGGTGGCGCGCGAGCAGCGCGAGTAGCTCGAACTCCTTGGGTGTCAGCTCGACCGGCTGACCCGCGACGACGGCGACGTGCTGCGTCAGGTCGATCTGGAGGAGACCGGCGATCAACACGGGGGGAGCCGCTTCGGTCGCGTTCGCCTCGCGGTCCAGCTCGACCCGGCGCAGGAGCGCCCGCACGCGAGCGATCAGCTCACGAATGCTGAACGGCTTGGTCAGGTAGTCGTCGGCACCGACCTCGAGCCCGAGCACGCGGTCGATTTCCTCTGACCGAGCGGTCAGCATCAGAATCGGGACGACGCTGTCGCGGCGGACCCGCCGGCAGATCTCGAGGCCGTCGAGCCGCGGCAGCATCCAGTCCAGGATGACCAGGTCCGGCCGCTCCTGCGTTGCCGTCAGCACGGCGGTCGGCCCATCGAACGCCTGTAGCACCCGATGGCCCTCATCCTGGAGGTGCTGGCGCACGACGTTGTTCAGGTCCCGCTCGTCCTCGGCAATCAGAATCGTCGCCACGATGCCTCTCCCGTCCGTGCTCGAGCGTATCGCCCGTGGATCGCCAAACGATGACGAATGTGTCACCGATCGGTGAACAGCTACGAGTTGCTCACACAGTCGGTGTTTGGCGGTGCTG
>DATLRG010000104.1:0-3712 GCA_035534795.1 Chloroflexota bacterium | reverse complement strand
GGGGGCACGGCACGCTGACGTCTGAAGAGGGCCGCGGCGCTCCGCCCGGTGCGAACGGATCTGATACCATGGATACCTCTACCCATCGTCCCGTTTTCGTCGCGGTCTGCTTGGAGTCGACGTCAGGCTGGGCATGGCGAGGTCGGTGGTACCGCAAAGCCGTGGTAGACAGCGTGGGTCTGTCGCCCAGACCCACGCTGTCTACCACGGCAGGACTATAAATCGTGGGTGCTGTCACATCGTGACCAACTATCTCATCACCGGCGGCGCCGGTTTTCTCGGCATCAACTTGACGCGCTACCTGCTCGCGCGGGGTCACCGCGTCACCTCATTCGACTTCGCGGAGTTCGACTACCCCGACGTGCGCGAGCAGGTCAGGATCATTCAGGGCGACATCCGCGACGCGGTGGCGCTGGACCGCGCCATGGAAGGCGTCGACGTCGTCGTTCACACCGCCGCGGCCCTTCCCCTGTACAGGAGGGAGGATATCTTCACCACGGACATCGACGGGACACGGAACGTCGTCGAGGCGGCCTTCCAACACGGCGTCGAACGCCTGATCCACGTCTCCTCGACCGCCGTCTACGGCATCCCCGACCACCACCCCTTGCGCGAAGATGATCGGCTCGAGGGCGTGGGCCCGTACGGCAAGGCGAAGATCATGGCCGAGGAGATCTGCCTGGGCTACCGCGAGAAAGGGATGTGCGTGACGATCATTCGCCCCAAGTCGTTCGTCGGGCCGGAGCGGCTCGGCGTCTTCGCTCTCCTCTACGACTGGGCGAAGGATGGCAAGGGCTTTCCGATGATCGGCAGCGGCAACAACCGCTATCAGCTGCTCGACGTCGAGGACCTCTGCGCCGCGATCTACCTGGCCGCCACCGGCGACAAGAGCAAGGTGAACGATACCTTCAACGTCGGCGCGAAGGAGTTCACGACGATGAAAGAGGACTACCAGGCGGTCCTCGATAGCGCCGGACACGGCAAGAAGATCGTGCCGTTCCCGTCCTGGCCGGTGATCTGGGCGCTGCGGGTGCTGGAGTTTTATCACCTCTCGCCCCTCTACAAGTGGGTCTACGAGACCGCCGCGAAAGACTCTTTCGTCTCGATCGAGAAAGCTGAACGGATTCTCGGGTTCCAGCCGAAATACTCGAACCAGGATGCGCTGCTCCGCAACTACCAGTGGTACCTGGCGAACGTCGCCAGGTTCGAGCACAGCTCCGGCGTCTCGCACCGCGTGCCGTGGAAGCAGGGTATCCTCTCGCTGGCGAAGATCTTCTTTTAGAAATTATCTCAAAACTGTTGTTTGAGCGCCCTGAAGGCGCTCAAACAACAGTTTTGAGATAATTTCTTGGTCTTCGCCCATGGATGTGACGGCCTGCAAGGCTGTCACATCCATGGGCGAAGACCGTGGCAGGTCCGCGGTGAGAACTTCAAGGATGTGTTTGATTGGGACAGCCAATCAAACACATCCTTGAAGTTCTCACTGCGGACCCACTATAGAATCGAGAACAGAAGGAGAAAACGATGACCCTGACAGTTGGATACATTGGCCTGGGACTCATGGGGAAGCCGATGGCGCGGAACCTGCTCAAGGCGGGGTTTTTGCTGACGGTCCACAACCGCAGCCAGGCCGCCGTGCAAGAGCTGGTGGCCGAGGGCGCGACGGCGGCCGAGTCACCCAGGGCGCTTGCCCAGCGAGTCGACGCGGTCTTTTCCTGCCTGCCGGGTCCGGCCGACGTCGAGAAAGTCTACCTTGGCGCGAACGGTGTGCTGGCCGGGGCGCGGGCCGGTAGCGTGCTGGTCGACATGAGCACGATCGATCCGGGGACGCACCAGCGGATCGCGGCGCGGGCAGCCGAGAGCGGCATCGCGTATCTCGACGCGCCGGTGAGCGGTGGGACGACCGGCGCGCGCCACGGCACCCTCTCGATCATGGTCGGCGGCTCGGACGAGGCGCTCGAACGGGTGATGCCCGCGCTGAAGGCGATGGGCCAGCGCATTTACCACATCGGGCCGGTGGGCACCGGCGCGGTCGTCAAGATTGTCAACAACATGATGTCGGCGATCAGTGCGCTGGGGGTCGTCGAGGGCATGGTGCTGGGGACCAAGTTCGGCATCGATCCCACGCTCCTCTTCGAGGTCGTCAGCAATAGCTCGGCGTCCAGCCGGACGCTGACGGGAACCGCGCCGGCGATTCTGAACCGGGACTTCGAGCCCGGCTTCATGATCGATCTGATGCACAAGGACGTCGGCCTGGCCGTGGACCTGGGTAAGCAGCTTGGAGTCCGAACGCTGGCCGGCGCCCTGGCGCAGCAAGTGCTGCAAGAGGCCCGCGGCGCGGGCCTTGGCCGTGCCGGCACCGCCGCGCAGGTCATCCCTCTGGAACGCAGCGCGGGCGTTGAAGTCCGGACGAAGTAGCGAGCCAGCGAGTTGACGATTTGAAGAGGACTCAGGACTGAGTGGAGACGGGGGCGTTCTCCACTCAGTCCTCTTCAACTCGCCAACTCCGTCTTTGCTCAGTCCTCAGTCCTCCGCAACTCGCCGACTCGTCGATTGGCCGCGTGTACCTCTTCGGCGCGCCTGGCCCGGTCGGCGAGCAGCTTCTCGTGCAGGGCCGGCTGGCTGACCGCGAGAATTTGCACCGCCAGCAGACCGGCGTTGGTGGCATTGCCGATCGCGACGGTGGCCACCGGAACCCCGCGCGGCATCTGGACGATCGAGAGCAGCGAATCCATTCCTTGAAGCTGAGATAGCGGAACCGGCACGCCGATCACCGGCAGCACCGTGTTCGCGGCGAGCATGCCCGGCAGGTGGGCCGCGCCGCCCGCGCCCGCGACGATGACCGCCAGCCCGCGCTCGTGCGCCGTCCGACCGTAGTCGGCCATCTCCCCGGGCGTTCGGTGCGCCGAGACGATGCGCACTTCGTGAGGAACGCCGAACGACCGGCAGACCTCGGCCGCGGCCTTCATCACCGGCCAATCCGATTCGCTGCCCATCACGATCCCGACCAGCGGTGAAGCACCGCTGCCTGTTTGAGCCATCTCTCCCCTCCAATCCGCTGACTGAAGTCGGCATTCTCCGACGAGGCGGGTGCGAGAGCCCACCCTCGCGCGATCCCACCGCACCTGCTTCGGCAACCCTGCCTCACCAAATAATGAAACGCGCCGCTCTGCGTGCCGCTGCCAGCGCTTCTTCCGGCGTGTCGCCCAGCGCGGTGACGTGGCCCATCTTGCGGCCCGGGCGCGCGTCGCGCTTGCCGTAGAGGTGTAGGGACGCTCGAGGGACCGCCTCGGCCCGTCGCACACCGCCCGGCGCGGCCGGCGCAGCGCGGGTGCCGAGCAGGTTGACCATCGCCGCGGCCGGTGCGACCAGATCGACCGGCCCGAGTGGCCAGCCGAGAACGGCCCGCAGGTGATTGGCGAACTGGGAGGCGCGGCACGCCTCGATGGTGTAGTGGCCAGAGTTGTGCGGGCGCGGCGCCAGCTCGTTCAACAGCACCAGGCCATCGGCCAACAGGAAGAACTCGACCCCGACCACGCCGACGCCGTCCACGGTTTTGACGGCCCCGAGCGCGATCGCGCGCGCCCGTTCGGCCACGGCGAGGGAGACCCGCGCCGGCGCGACAACCTCGTGGCAGATGTGATCGCGCTGGACGGTCTCGACGACCGGGTACACCGCGCTGGTCCCATCTCGGCCACGCGCCACCATCACC
>DATLRG010000103.1:0-7591 GCA_035534795.1 Chloroflexota bacterium | reverse complement strand
CCAACCCCGAATCCCTCCCACGAGATGACACCCCTTTCCCTGCTTGGAAGAGGCACCGTCGAAGGAGTATACTTGCGCGCAGAAGGAGATTTTCGGTCGACGAAGAGACTCACTGCGAGGAATTGAAGGAATGATCGAAGCCAAGACCCAACACCCGTCCCCTCCAGCTGCCACCGCCCCCAAGCCCCACGCTGGAGGGCTTCCCTGGTGGGTTGAGCCGGCCGTCGTCTTTGTCGTGCTCGGCGTGATCGGCCTCTACGTTTTGTGGGCCGGCGTTCTCGGTGGGACCAATTACTCGTACCAGAACTACGTCTCCCCGTTTTATTCGCCGCTGATTCTCTTGAAATTCTGGCCGTTCTCCCCGGCGATTCTGGTGATGTGGATCCCGGCCGGGCTGCGTCTGAGCTGCTACTACTATCGGAAAGAGTACTACCGCGCGTTCTTCTGGGACCCGCCGGCCTGCGCGATCGGCGAGCTCAAGTTTAAGAAGCACCGCTACCAGGGCGAGACGGTGTTTCCGTACATCCTGACGAATCTCCATCGTTTCTTCCTCTATGGCTCGATCGTCGTCCTGATCTTCCTCTGGCGTGATACGGTCGTGGGTTTCATCTTCGACGGCCACTTCGGCATCGGCCTCGGCTCGCTCTTCTTGCTGGCGAGCGTGGTCGCGCTCACGTTCTTTACCGTGAGCTGTCACTCGTTCCGCCACGCCGTCGGCGGCTGCGTCGACTGCTTCGCACAGGTGGCTGGAGGGAAGACGCGACACGGCATCTGGAGCCGTATCAGCCAGTTCAACGAGCACCACGGCGCCTGGGCCTGGACCAGCCTCTTTCTGGTCAGCGCCGCGGACCTGTACGTCCGCCTCGTCGCCGGGGGTGTGATTCACGACCTCCGATTCTTCTAGATTGGGAATGAAGCACGTGGACAAATACGAAACGCACGACTACGACGTTCTGATCATCGGCGCGGGCGGCGCTGGCCTCCGCGCGGCGATCGCCGCCTCGGCCGCCGGACTGTCGGTTGGCCTCGTTTGCAAGTCGCTGCTCGGCAAGGCCCACACCGTCATGGCCGAGGGGGGCATCGCCGCCGCGCTGGGCAACGTCGACCCGGCCGATAGCTGGGAGGCCCACTTTGCCGACACCATGCGCGGCGGCCAGTTCCTGAACAACTGGCGCATGGCGCAGATTTTCGCCCGGGAGGCGCCGCAGCGGGTCCTCGAGCTGGAGCTCTGGGGCGCGGCGTTCGACCGGACCCCCGAAGGCAGGATCATGCAGCGGCCCTTCGGCGCGCACAGCTACCGCCGGCTCTGCCACGTCGGCGACCGGACCGGCCTCGAGCTGATCCGGACCCTCCAGGACGAGGGCGTTCACCAGGGCATGGACGTCTACATGGAGACGACGCTGACGCGGCTCTTGAAGGATGGCGACCGAGTCGTCGGCGCCTTCGGCTACCGCCGCGAGAACGGACGCTTTCTCGTCTTCAAGGCGAAGGCGGTGGTCGTCGCGACCGGCGGATGGGGCAAAGTCTATAAGGTCACCTCGAACTCCTGGGAGAGCACCGGCGACGGTCTGGCGATTTCTTACGAGGCCGGCGCCCAGTTGATCGACATGGAGATGGTCCAGATCCACCCGACCGGCATGGTCTGGCCGCCCGGCGTGCGGGGCATCCTGGTCACCGAAGCGGTGCGCGGCGAAGGTGGTCGTTTGCTGAACGCGGAGGGCCAGCGCTTCATGGAACGCTACGATCCGAAGAAGATGGAGCTCTCCTCGCGTGACGTGGTCGCGCGGGCGATCTTCCGCGAAGCCGAGGCGGGACGCGGCACGCCGCACGGCGGCGCCTGGCTCGACGTGACTCACCTGCCGGCCGATCGGATTCGCAAGAAGTTACCGAGCATGTGCGATCAGTTCGAGCAACTGGCCGACATCGACATCACCCGAGAGAAGATGGAAGTGGCGCCAACCGTCCACTACGCGATGGGCGGCATCCGCGTCGACCCCGAAACGGGCGCCTCGTCGGTGCCGGGCCTCTTCGCCGCCGGCGAAGTCGCCGCCGGCCTGCACGGCTCCAACCGCCTGGGCGGTAACTCGCTCTCCGACCTGCTGGTCTTCGGCAAGCGTGCCGGTGAAGGCGCCGCGGCCTATGCACGAGGGATGCAATACCCATCACAGATCGACGAGAGCCAGATCGACGAGGAGATTCACACGCTCCTGGCGCCGTTCGAGAGCCAGGGGACCGAGAATCCCTACCTGCTCCACGAGGAGCTTCAGGACACGATGCAAAACTGGGTCGGCATCCGGCGCAACGAGGAAGAGCTGGAAAAGGCGCTCGACACCGTGCTCGAGCTGCAGCGGCGAGCGAAGAATCTCCACGTCGAAGGCTCCCGCATGTACAATCCCGGCTGGCATACTTGCCGCGACGATCACTTCATGCTCGAAATCTGCGAAGCCATCGTCCGCAGCGCGATCCTCCGCAAGGAGAGCCGCGGAGCGCACTGGCGCTCGGATTACCCGGACAAGGACGACGCCGTCCTGGGCAAAGTCAACGTCGTCACCCACCGAGAGGGCGGCGAGATGGTCGTCGAGACGTTTCCCCTGGAGCCGATGCCCGCCGAGGTCGCCGAGCTCTGCAAGGGCGTGACCGAGGCTCGGTGGGCCATGACCGCTTCAAAAGAGGGAAAGTAAATGGCAGACGCGGTACTGAAAGTCTTCCGTGGCGATGCGTCCGGCGGGGAAGAGAAGACCTACCGGGTCCCGCTGGTCGAGGGCATGGTCGTTCTCGATGCGCTGCACTACATCCAGGCGCACTACGACGGCGACCTCGCCGTTCGCTGGAACTGCAAGGCCGGGAAGTGTGGCTCCTGTAGCACCGAGATCAACGGTCGGCCGCGGCTGGCCTGCAAGACGCGCATGGACCTGTTCGGCGAGAACGAGATTCACGTCTGGCCGATGCACGCGTTCCCCTTAATCAAGGATCTGGTCACCGACGTCTCCGCGAACTACCGCATCGCCCAGGAGATTCCCGCGTTCACGCCCAGCGACACCAACGTGCCCTGGACGATCCAGAACCAGGACATGGAGCGCGTCCAGGAGTTTCGCAAGTGCATCGAGTGCTTCCTCTGCCAGGACGTCTGCCACGTCCTACGAGAGCACGACGGCATCGGTCGCTACCACGGACCGCGCTTCATGGTGAAGATCGCCGCGCTGGAGATGCACCCGAAAGACACGCTCAAGCGAACGCGCTATCTCAAGGAAAAGGGCGGCCTCGGCCTCTGCAACATCACCAAGTGCTGCCAGGAGCTCTGTCCCGAGCACATTCACATCACCGACAACGCGATTATTCCCCTCAAGGAGCGCGTCGCCGACGACTTCTACGATCCGGTCCGCTGGGCCCTGCGGAAGATCAAGGGCGAGTGATGTTACGCCTGATTCACGCGTTCAACGTTCGGGCGGGTGTCGATGCCGATTCGTTCATCAACTGGCTCGACGCGACGCTCTGGGAGAAGTCGAAGCCGTTTGGCTGCACCGAGCGGAAGACCTGGGTGTTTCTGGATGGCATCGAAGGTCCCTACGACGAGGGCAAGCCCGCGCGCCGGCCGCGCTACATCAACGAGGCGTTCTGGGTCAGCCACCAGGCGGCCGAGGATTTTCGGACGTGGCTCCTGTCGCCAGCGGGTGCGGATTTTCGCCAGCGCTGGTTCGCGGGCATCTCGGATCACTCGGTCCTGCGCTACGTCGACTACCCGCCGCGGCAGGCGACGGGGGACGACTGACGCGGGGAAAGGAACCGAATGACCGATAATCCAACCATTGCCACCTACGACCGCGTCGCCGGCGAGTATGCCGCGCGCAACTTCGGCATGACCAGAGACGATCGATCCCTGCGGTTCGCGAAGGCCATCTCCCAGCAGGCGCCGCCCGAGCGCTTCCGCGTCCTCGACGCCGGCTGCGGCCCGGGCCGCGACAGCAAGTGGTTCCACGAGCGGGGCTTTCAGGTCACCGGCGTCGATCTCTCGGCCGGCATGCTGGTCGAAGCGCGACGACGGGCGCCTGGCGTCGATTTCCACCAGGCCGACCTTCGAAAGCTGGACTTTCCTGCCGGGTCGTTCGACGGCGTCTGGTGCTGCGCCTCGTTGCTGCACGTCCCGCGCGCGGACGTTCCCGGAGTGCTGGCATCGTTTCGGCTGCTGCTCGACCACGGCTACCTCTACCTGGCGGTCAAGGCCGGCCAGGGCGAAGAAGTCGAGGAACGCGGCTACGGCCCGGGGAATCCACGCTTCTTCACCTACTTCACGCGCCATGAAATAGAACTCTCCGTCGAGCGAGCCGGCTTCGAGGTCCGTGAGGTCTGGGAGGACGGTCCCACTCCGAACGCGCGAAATGGCTGGGTGGCAATCCTGGCGCAAACCGGCTTGCGACAGCCCTTGCTCGGCGCCATGGCGATCGTCTTCGACGATCAGGGCCGCGTTCTGCTCAGCGAGCGCGCCGACGGGCGTGGCTGGAACCTGCCGGCCGGCTTCGTCGACGCCGGGGAAGGGCCGGACGAGGCGGCGGTACGGGAAGCGCGCGAGGAGACCGGTCTCGTCGTGGAGATCGATCGCCTGGTCGGCGTCTACACCCGCTCCCGTCTTCACCACGGCGAGAACTGGTCCCTCATCTCTCACGCCTTCCTCTGTCGTGTGGTCGGCGGCGCGCTGACGTTGACCAACGAATCGCTCCAGCACGGTTGGTTCGCTCCCGATGCGCTGCCCGAGCCGATGTCCAGCCGGCACCACGTCGAGATCCTCCAGGATGCGCGGGCCATGCGAGCTGGAACGCTGGCGGTGCCGGTCGTGCGACGACTCTAGCGCGCTGAGAAGACTCCTCACGCGTCGTCTTCCCGCAACCGACGCATTTCTTTGCAGCCGGCCAGCAACTCCGGGGCGCGAACGAGCGTGCGAGCCGCGGCCGCTCGCTGAATCTGGCCGCCGGACAGTAGGACGCGGAAGCGCGCCACTGCGTGGCCCGTTTGGACCACGAGCGGCGCGAAGGATGTCTGGACCACGAAGATCGCGAAACGGCGCGAAAAACTCACGAAAACCCTCAGAGAGAGGACGTCTCCCTTTTCGCGGCGTTTCGTGATCTTCGTGGTCCAAACGGATCCCGCACGCACCAGGCGCTCGATCGAAACGCCGGCCTGGCGATAGCTGGCGATCCGCCGGCCGGCCAGGCTGATGACCGCCGCGACCATTATTTGTACGCGACGACGCCGAATGCCTCGGGTCTGCGAACGACTCGGGTAAACCCGGCGTCCTGCAGCCGACGGATGACCCCGGCCGTGACCGCGTGGCCTGATCTGGTCTCGGGGTTCCCAATGTAATGAAAAAGGCGTCCGCCGCGTCGCAGCACACGGAAGGCCTGGCGGTAGAATTCCCCGGAGTAGAGTTCGCCGGCGAGGCTGAACGTCGGCGGATCGTGGACCACGCGCGTGAATGCCTCGTCGTCGAACTGCTGGATCACCGCGAAACTGTCGCCGATGCGCTGCGAGATGCGCGGATTGTCGAAGAGCGCCTTCGACCAGGGATTCTGGCGCGCCACGTCCAGGACGGCCGGATCCAGCTCGACGGTGATCACCTGCTCGGCCGTCCTGGCGGCCTCGATCGCGGTGTAGCCCAGGCCGGTGGCGGTATCCAGCACCCGTCCAGTCATTGGAGCCGCGGCTCTGATCTTACTCAGCGTGTCGTCGTGCGGGTTGGCGTTCTTGATGCGGTGCATGGAAATGCCGGAGAGCAGCAGAGTCGGGGCGCTCGGGCCGGGCATCAAGCTGTAGACCCGGTCGGTTTCCCGAGAAAACGTCCGGATCTCGCGCAAGGCGTTCTGCTCGACGACGAAGCACTTCGTTTCGGAGCCCCTGATCGCGTCGAGATCGTTCCAGGTCAGCCGCTCAGCATTCGGGAAGGTGACGCCGGTGGCATCGATCGACACCTCACTCCGCGTCAGACCCAGATCGAGTGAGACCGCGAGGGACGACTTTCCCGCTTTCTTGCCCGCGAGAATAGATTCGGCTTGCAGGTACGATAGGACAACGTTGGGCACTGTGCGATATCACTCCCAGTCACGGTGCATGCTCGCGACAGATTGTTACTGGCGTTGCGCCTTCCGACATGCTACAACATAAGTGATCGTTCTGAGGTGAGACTTGGACAAGACCCAAACTAGCCGTAGAGTGACCCTCGAAAACGTCCTAAATCTCCCGAAGCAGCTCTCGCCAAGGGACCAAGTGCGCCTGATCGAGCAGGTCGCTCCGGAGATCGAGCGCGCGCTCGCCGACGGCCGACCGGTCGCGGGTCTGTCGTTGCTCGGCGTGTTCAAGGATCTTGGTCTAGCACCCTCGGCCGATGAGATCGATGCCGCGCGCCAGGAAGCCTGGGCAACCTTCCCGCACGACGAGGTCTGATGCTCCTTGCGGTCGCGGATACGCACACGGTCATCTGGTGTCTCTACGACGATCAGCGTCTATCGCCGGTTGCACGCACTGCCATCTGATCAGCCGGGATCACCTGATCCGCCTCGCGGATCTGCCCACGATCTGGTGACGCGCCACGCGCTCTACGCGATCACCACCACGCCCTTCACGTATCCCTCGGGGGGCGACAGAGCTGCCTCGAAGCCAGCGCCGATCTCGTCCAGCGCATAGCGGTGCGTCACCAGGCGGCCGGCCGGGATCGCGCCGGTCTCGAGCGCCCAGAGGGCGCGGCGCAGATCCTCGGCCTGATCCTCGCTGTAGGAGGGGTGCGTGACGTGCATGATCAGCCCCTTCGCGGCGAAGTCGCTCAGGTTGATCGTCTGCGGGCGGTTGTGATAGCCGACCATCACCAGCTTCGGGCGCGTCCGTCGGAGCACGGCGCAGGCCAGCTCCAGCGCCGCGCCGTTGCCCGCCGCCTCGATGCCGACGTCGATCATCCGCCCGCCGGTGAGCTCGCGGACGGTCGCCACGACGTCCGCTCGGTCCCCTCGGGCATCGACGACCGCCGTGGCGCCGAGCTCGCGAGCCAGCTCGAGACGTTTCGGGTCGACGTCGATGCCGACGATTTCGCGCGCTCCGCCGCCCCGCAGGCAGGACAGGACCAGCAGGCCCATGTAGCCGCAGCCGACCAGCGCGACGTGGTCGCCGAACTCGTAGGCCGCGCCACGGGCCGCGGTGACGACGCACTTGATCGGCTCGAGCAAAGCCTGCTCGACCGGCAGTGTCGCCGGGAGCCGCACGAGCCGGGTGACGTCGGCTACCGCGTGCGTCGCGAAAGCCTGGCCAAAGAGTCCGCTGACCCGGTCGCCCACCGCGAAGCCGTCGACGTCCGGCCCCACCTGGGCCACCTCGCCCACGCCTTCGTGGCCGAGCAAAATCGGCAGCTGGCCCGCGGCGGGCCCGTTCAGGTACGCCTGCATCTCACTGTGGCAGATGCCGCAGGCGCTGAGTCGGATCACGACCTGGCCCGCGCCAGGAGTCAGGTCGCGCTGGATCAGCCCGAACGTGCGGGGCGCGACGACGGCAGCGTTCACCGTATGCATTGGATCGACCTCACAGTGACTTTACCGAGCAAAAGTGTTGGGGGTGT
>DATLRG010000102.1:0-2961 GCA_035534795.1 Chloroflexota bacterium | reverse complement strand
CCGAGATGAATCGCGTCCTCAAGCCGGGCGGGCGCATCCTCGTCGCCCACGACGACTACGAGAGTCAGGCCTACGCCGGCGCCGACCGCGAGCTGAACCGGCGAGCGGTGCTCGCCTACGCCAGCGCGACGTTCCAGAGCTATCCGACCTCGGATGGCCAGATGGGCCGCCACCTCTGGGGACTATTTGCCAGAGCGGGCTTCGTCGACGCTGAGGTGCGAGTGCTGCCGCTGATCAATACCGAATACCGCGAGCCGCTCCAGGGCTGGGTCCTCAGCCAGTTCGCTGCCCCCTTTGTGGCCGCGGTCAGCGACCTGACCCAGGCCGAGATCGACTGCTGGCACCGCGAGCTAACCGCTGCCAGCGAGCGCGGTACGTACTTCTATTGCCTGAATCTGTACGTTTGTTATGGACGGAAGCCGGCGGCGGACGGCCCTGGCGGGTGACTTCCGCTCATCCCACGACTTCGGCCCCCAGGTTTGATTCTCGCGCAGAGACGCGGAGGCGCAGAGCGAATTTCTCGTCTTTCTTCTCTGTGTCTCCGCGTCTCTGCGCGAGTAATCGCTACCAGCCTCCCGCCGCGCTGTTCGCGACCGCGGGCAGGTAGACGCGTCCCTGGGATGGCGATGGCGATGGCGACGGCGATGGTGATGGCGATGGCGATGGCGACGGCGATGGCGACGGCGACGGTGATGGCGGCGGAATGACCGGCTCATTCCCGTAGGTCCAGACGTTGCCTTCGGCCATACCCACTGGCACGATCACGGTTGAACCGTCGGAACCGACGATCGTGACCGAGCCACTCTCGGCGGCGCCCGAGGCTAGACCACTCGGATCGCCGGTGACGGTGATCGTCGACGGAGCCGTGCCGCTGGGCGCGCTCAAGGTGATCCACGAGACATTCTTGGTCGCGGTCCAGGTCAGCGTGCCGCTGCCGGTATTCGCGATGGTGAGCTGGGCGGTCTGCTTCGTGGTGACGCCGTCGGCGACGTGCCAGGCAATTTGCGACGGACCGACGGAAAGTGTTGGCCCGGGGATGCTCAAGTTGTCGTCGATCACGATCGTAACCGTGGCTTGCGCTTGGAGCCCGACGCTATCGGTCGCGGTCAGGGTGAGCACGTTCGAGCCAACCGGCAGGTTGCTGAGGGTCAGCAAGGGACCGGTGCCCAGCGCGCCACTCTTGTTGCTGCTCCAGGCGAGACCGGAGTCGGCGACCCCGCCGTCCTGGAAATCGTCCGCGGCGCCCGACAGGTTGACGATCTGCCCGTAATGATAATGTGCTCCGTCGCCCGGCGTGATGATCCGCGGCTGGGGGGGCTTGTTCGCCATGGTGTACGACGGGCTGTCGGCCTGGCCGGTCTGAACGCCGGCTGTCGCGATGACCCGGAACATGCCGGTCCCGCCGCCGAGGCGCGAGGTGTCGATCGCGATCGACTTCACGCTGAGGTTCGACTGAACCGGCTGGAAGGTCGCGCCTCCGTCCCGGCTGTAAAGCACGTCAAACGTCATGGCCCCGCCACCGGGCACGCTCGCGTTCCAGGTCAAGGTAACCGTTCCGGACACCGGGTTGGGCGCGCCTAGCAGGGCGACGCCGCTCACCGTTGGCGCGCTCGTGCCCACCGGGACGTTGGCGAGCACCGCACCGTCCGATACGCGGACAATCTCCACCGCCGTGGTTCCCACGACGTAGGGCACCACCTGACCGAAGCCCAGAAGCGGCGGGTCGGTCGCGTTCAGCTCAAACGGCGTAAACGGATAGTCCGCGAGGGTGGTCCCGCCGTTCATCAGACGAATGCTGTACGGACCCGGCGTCCGGGTCGGCACGCTGGCGACACTCGGCAGGCGCCGCAGGTGGTTAAAGGTCGCCGAGGGAACGTCGGGAGAGATAACGCCAAAGGCACTCAGCAAATCGCCGGTCACCGCCTGGGTCGTCAGACGGGCCGGGGACGGCGGATTGGCGATCATGTAATTGTACATGCCGGTGTAGGTGTAGTCGCTGATCCAGATGTTGTTGCAATAGCTCATCACGTCGTACCACGAGGCGCCCGGATAAACCGCCATGGGGAGGTTCATGGCCGGATCCGGATCGCCGACGTCGAACCCTTCCAGCGTGCTGCCACCCGGATTACTATCGGATGGTCCGATTTGACCGCCGGTGTAGGGATAGGAATTGTCGCTTGCCGAGTTGCCGCAGGTTGTCGCGCTCGCCGATGGGTGAGCACGACCGACGGCGTGGCCGATCTCGTGGCCGGCGTACCAGTCGGCGTAGGAACCATCGTTGTCCCAGCCAAAGGTTCCGCTGCCGGCCGGCCCTGCCGCGTTCTTGGTGTCGTCCTGGCCGCGTGGGAAGTATCCGGCGGCATCGGAGATCATACCGTAGTAGACGGTATTCGCGCTCGCGCCATTCTCCGACCGCAGCGCGCCGAGCTGATTGATCACGTAGCCGCTCGCGCAGAGGTTATTACTGCAGCTCGAATCGCTCTGATCCACCCGCGAGGCGAGCTGATCGTCGCCGATGAACCAGAGATTCGTGTGCAGGCCCGGTCCCGGGGTATTGAAATAACCGGGTTGACTGGCGAGCGGGTACACCCGACGCAGCCACGAATAGGTCTGCAAGATGTCCTTCACGAAGCGGGGGTAATAGGTCGTGTTATTCAGGACGTAGCCGTAGGCGATGATCTGGACCTGGAGCCGTGGCGACGCCTTGAAGGTGAAGGGCCCGGCGTTGACCTGGTCGTCGGCGTAATTTGGCTCCAGTTGAATCTGATACGGATTCATCTTGCCGCACAGCGAGAGGTTGCTCGTGGTCGTCCACGACCAGGGGAGCTCGAACAAAAAGCTCTGATTAATGTCGTTGCGGCTCGGCGATGATGGTACGGTCAATGTCGTGCCCGCCGGATTGACTGGCACCAGCGGACCAAGCGAGGTGGTCGCGCAGCCGTCGGTGGATCCGTAGAGATC
>DATLRG010000101.1:0-3614 GCA_035534795.1 Chloroflexota bacterium | reverse complement strand
AGCGGCGATTGATCAGGATCTTGTCCTCGACGCTGCCTTCGCCCTCGTTCGGCCGCGGTGGGTCCAGGTCGAGTGTGATCCAGCCCTGGTAGCCCCGTTCCTGGAGCAGCTTCCAGATGCCCGGCAGATCGACTCCGCCGGCGCCCAGGTCCTTGTAGAGGATCTCGTGCCGATGCTGCTCGATCGTCGGGGTTGGGCCGGTGTAGCCGCGATACTCCGCCTTCGAGTCTTTCCAGTGGAGCGCGGCGAGCCGGTCGTAGTAGGTCGCGATCAGCTCGAGCGGGTCGCCGCCGCCGAGGTTGATCTGGGCGGTATCGACGATCAGATCGACGTAGCGAGGGTCGGTCAAGGCCATCAGGCGATGGACCTCTTCCGGCCGCTCGATCGGTCCCCAGATGTGGGGATGCGGCGCGATGCGAATGCCCAGGTCGGCGGTCCGCTTGCCGATCTCGTCGATGGTCATGGCGATGGCGCGGATGTCGTCGTCAGCCGTGCCGCCAACCGGCCGCCGTCCCATGTTGATCTTGAAGTGGCGGCAGCCGAAGACGCTCAGGAAGTCCCGCGCGAACGCGACGTGGTCGTCGATGGTCTGTTGGCGCTGGCTCGGATCGACGAACTCGGTCGATTGCCCCTGACCGCCGTTGGAGCAGGTGACCATCGTGAGCCGGTAGCGGTCGAGCAGGTCCTTCAGCTCCGCTGGCTCCTCGACAAAGCGCAGGGTCGAGCCCCGGTACGGCTCGATCCCGGGGAAGCCGGTCGCGGCGAGCAGCGCGACGTGGTCCGGGTTGAGCTCCCCGAAGATCGCCCCTCCCATGGCGAAGTGGATACCGGTCGGCGCGCTGGCACGAAGATCTCTGTTCACGAGACACTCCTCCCCATTTTTGTCGAAGAGTGTCAGAAAAGTGTCCGATGGTGGGAGACGTGCCGTGCCAATCTCCCATCATCGGACACTTTTCTGACACCCGCTCGTGGTACTGGTGAAAGGGACGGGCCGGGGCAGATCACAGATCCAACAGGTAGTGCCCGTGAACGTCGACGACCCTGGTCCCATCCTCTTCGACGATGCGCTTGGCGGCCCCGTAGCTACGGTGCGTGTGGCCGTGGAGAAAGACCCGCGGGTGGTAAGCGTGAATCAGGTCGCTGAAGGCCGGAAAGCCCCGGTGGGCCCGGTCCGGGGCGTCGAGACAGGTGGTACGGCCCGCCTCGGATGGGTGGAGCGAGGGCATGCTGACACCGGCCGGACTGTGGCAGACGTCGTAGGCCAGCGGACAGTACCGTGGCGGCGCGTGCGCGACGATCAGATCGAGACCACCGGCGAGCAGAATGCGCGGCTTCAAGAGAAGGACGCGCAGCGCCATGTCCCGTTCGGTGTACTGCTCGGGCCCCCCGTTGTACCAGGGCGCACCACCCAGTCCGAGAATCCGGAGCCCTTTCCAGACGACGAGCCGGCGGTCGATCGACTCGCCCCCCTCCGGCCGCGCTTCGCGGTAGCTGCCATCGTGGTTCCCGGGAACGTAGTACAGGGGCACGTTGAAGCGCGAGACCAGATACGACAAATACTCCGCGGGCAGGTCGCCGCACGAGATGATCAACTCGACGCTGGCCGAACGCCAGCGCTCGGCGTTGAAGTACTCGTACAGCGTCGGATCGACGTCGTCGCTCACCGCCAGAATGCGTGCGATGGGGACCCTCCGGGAGGAGCGTGCTGCGCAGACACAGTATAGCGCGCACGGGCACGCTGGTCTACCGCGCCAGCAGCGCCTTGTTTCTCCCATCTGTTCGCCGTACAATCACGCCATCATGAGCGAGCAACCCCTGCGCTACGGCGAACGCGAGATCCTCGAGGCGCGTCTGGAGGCGGTGCCCAACCCCGCGACAGAACGGGAGTACCGGATCGATCTGACCTGTCCCGAGTTCACCTGCCTCTGCCCGCGTTCCGGCTTCCCGGACTTCGCGACGCTGCGCATCGCCTACGTGCCCGATCAAAGCATCGTCGAGTTGAAGTCGCTCAAGCTCTACGTCAATCGCTTCCGCGACGCGTACCTCTTTCACGAAGCGGCAGTGAACCGGGTCCTCGACGACCTGGTCGCGCTGCTGGACCCGCGCTGGATCGAGGTCGTGGGCGACTTCAACGTGCGCGGAAACATCCACACCGTGATCACCGCGCGCCACGGCCGGCCCGGCTACGCGCCGCCGCCGCCGCCTTGACCGCGCACCGGTGCTCGGCCGCCTGCCTTGACATCGCGGCAGATCCCAGGTAGCATCTAGGTGTACGATGCCGGATGGTGTAGCGGTAACACGTCTGACTCTGGATCAGAAGACCCTAGGTTCGAATCCTAGTCCGGCAGCCCACGAGCCCCGCCCTGACGCCAGAAATGGCCAGGGTGGGGTTTTCGATTCATTGAACCCGGCTGGTTCTGCGCCAATCCTGCGCCAATATGTTTCCAAGACGCGACAGGACGCGACAGGACTCGAGCAGTGGTGAAGGTCGGACGAGATAGGGATGACTGAATACCTCTGCGAAAAACCCGCGGACCTGCGCGGTGCGCTGTCGGACGATCAACGGCGGGTGCATACGGAGATTTGGCGGCACTATCAGCACACCAAGCAGTGGTTGACGTCGCGCATGCTCTATACAGAAGACCAGCCTTGAAAAGGCGGATGTGCTCGATGTTCTCACGCCCTTGGGTGGCCACGTCGTCTCGTTCACAGACTCAGGGACATTCGTGCTTCGGTTTGTCGGCGTTCTACTGACTTCTGATGGACCGGAGATTGAAAGGCTGATGACGGAGTGTGTCGCATACCTGAAGCGTCGATCCCTCGTAGATGCGGGCTTGAGTGCCGTGGCAGTCACCGAACTTAGAGCAGCACTTCACTTGACGGATGAGCAAGCCTCTCTCGTTAAGGACGCCTTGATGGTTAGCTTTCTATTGAATGCTGGCGTGGTCATCAATGGCGATTGGGGTACTTAACTCCCCCACGACATCGATGAGATCTCTCGCAACGCCGATTTCAAGGCATACGTGCTAGCAGCCTGTCGGAGAGAACGCGATTCTCAGTCGAGCGGGCTGTGATAAATTGTGCGTATGGACAGAAGATTCAAAAGGGTTGACTACGAGGCAACTCTCGACGTGACGGTTCGGTTGGGCGATTGCCTGTCACCTGACCACCTGGCGCGCTTCGTCGTGGACGCGATCACCCAACTGGACCTGTCGGCGATCGATGCCTGGTACGGCGCGCGCGGGGGCGAGCCGTACGCGCCCGAGACTCTGCTGGGACTGCTCTTCTTACGGCGACGCGACGGGCGTGTTCAGTTCGCGCAAGATCGAGCGCGCCACCCACGAATCAGCGCCGTTTCGGTTCATCGCCGGCAACCTCCATCCCGACCACGACACGCTGGCCACCTTCCGCAAGACGTTCCTGCCGCACCTCCAGGACCTGTTCGTCCAGGTCCTCTTGATCGCCCAGGAGGTGGGGGTCCTCCAACTGGGGCGGATCAGTCTCGACGGCAGCAAGGTGCATGCCGCTGCCTCCAAGAGCAAGGCGGTGAGCTACCAGCGTCTGCGGGAGGTCGAAAAGCGGCTCCAGGCCGAGGTCGACGAACTGTTCGCCTT
>DATLRG010000100.1:0-3849 GCA_035534795.1 Chloroflexota bacterium | reverse complement strand
TATGACGTGGGCGACATGGTCGGACGCGCCGGCATCGAGGCCTGGGGAGAGAAATACCTGGCTGGCCAGAAGGGCGCGACGCTGTCGATCCTCGAAAAGGACGGTACCCTCGTGCGCGCCATCGCCCAGAAACCCCCCGTGCCCGGCGATACCATCATGACCAGCGTCGACATCAACGATCAGATTCAGGCCAACAAAATTCTGGGCACACACGTCGGCAGCTTGATCTTGATGGACCCGTCGGACAACGCGATCCTCGCGATGGCGAGCCAGCCGACGTTCGATCCCAACCTGTTCGTTCTCGGCATGAGCGACGCGCAGTGGAATTCGCTGAACGGCCCGTCACGGCCGCTCCTCTTTCGACCGGCCCAGGGCCTCTATCCGACAGGCTCGATTTTCAAGGTAATTACCATGACCGCGGGCCTGGAAAAGGGCGTGACCAGGCCATCCGAGACCTTCGACTGCGGACTCAACTGGAACGGCTTGCCTGGCGTCACTCTCCACAATTGGGAAGCCGAGGGCACTCTGAACCTCATTCAGGGCCTCACCGGCTCCTGTGATCCCACCTTTTACACACTCGGGCTCCGGCTCAATCAACTCGATCCTAACATTCTTCCAACCTATGCCCGAGCCTACGGCCTCGGCAAGAGCACGCAGGCCAGCGGTGTCGACGACGCGGCGGGCCTGGTCCCGGATCCGGCCTGGAAGCAGAAAAATCGCGGACAGCCCTGGTACGACGGCGATGGCGTTAATCTCGCGATTGGTCAAGGTTTCCTGCTGTCTACGCCACTCCAGATGGCGAACGTGTACTCAACCCTCGCGAACCATGGCACCGTGCGCAGTCCGGTCCTCGTGACTGAAATCAAAGCGACGGACGGCTCTGTGGTAGAATCGTTCAGTGCGAAGACGCTGGAAACGGTGCCGATGTCTCCACAGACCCTCGCCGACATTATCGAGGGAATGCGCGGTGTGACCAGCACGCCACTCGGGACCGCGTATTACGCGTGGAAGGGCTCGACAACTCCCATGGAGGCCAAGACGGGCTCCGCCGAGAACGAGACGTCCAAGGCGCACGCCTGGTTCGTTGGCTACACCCCGCCGGATCACCCGACGACGCTCGCGCTGGTGATGCTCGAAGGCGGCGAGCTCGGCGGGGAGTTTGCTGCGCCGCTCGGTCGGCAGATGGTCGAGTACGCGCTCGCTCACCCGGTCAAACCGGCCATTCATTGATCGAAGAAGGAATGATGAAATCGACCGTCGCCGCCGACAATCGTGCGCTGTCCCTGGGGCGGCGCGACGAGCAAGTCGCGCGGCTGCGTACCCAGCAGTTCGACCTGATTGTGATCGGCGGTGGCATCACCGGTGCGGGCATCGCCCTGGATGCGGCGTCGCGCGGGCTGAAGGTCGCGCTGGTCGAGAAGAGCGACTTCGCCAGTGGGACCAGCAGCCGCTCGACCAAGTTGATCCACGGAGGGCTGCGGTACCTGGCCCAGCTTCGATTCCGGCTTACCCGGGAAGCGCTGATGGAGCGCTCGCTCCTCCAGAAGCTGGCGCCGCACCTGGTCGAGCCGATCCCGTTCATCTTCCCGATCTATCATAAGCGATTCGAGGTCTGGCGCGTCAACACCGGCCTCTGGCTGTACGACTTCATGGCCGGCATCCGCCGCACCAAACTGCATCACAAGCTCAACCGCCGCGAAACGCTCCTCCGCGTGCCCGACTTGAATCCGATCGGCCTGCGCGCGAGCTTCGTCTACTACGACTCGCGCACCGACGACGCGCGTCTGGTGATCGAAGTCTTGAAGGCCGCCGTCGACTACGGCGCGGTCGTCGCCAACTACGTTGCCGCCGATCGAGTCACGACCGACGATGGCAACGCCGACGGCATCGTCGCGCACGACCTCCTCAGCGAGTCCACCTTCGAGGTGCGCGGGCGGAAGGTGGTCGCGGCAGCCGGCGTCTGGCTCGACCAGGTCCTCGCCGGCAACGAGGAGTCCCCGCGACGGCGAGTGCGACCGGCCAAGGGAGTCCACCTGATCGTCTCGCGCCAGCGCTTCGGCGCCGAGATCGCGGTCGTCTTCCCGACGCCGGACAACCGCCTGATGTTCGTCATCCCCTGGCAGGGCGCGACCCTGATCGGCACGACCGACACCGACTATAACGGCCCATTGGATGAACCCCGCGCCAGTCGCGCCGATCTCGACTACATTTTGAGTGTCGTGAACAGCAACTTCCCGAACGCCCACCTGACCGACTCGGATGTCGTCAGCATCCAGGCGGGGCTCCGCCCGCTCGTCGATAGCGGTGGCGAGAACACCGCGAAGGTTTCTCGGGAAGACCGAGTCTTCGAGAGCGAGGACGGGACGATCGCCATCGCCGGTGGTAAGCTAACGACCTACCGCCGCATGGGTCGGAAGGTCGTCGACCTCGTCGTCAGCCGACTGCGCGAAGAAGGTGGCTTGCAGCGGAAGCTTCGATCACGGACGCCCGACGTGCCTCTCGGCGGCTTTCCGGAAAGGCCGCGTCGTCGCTTCAGCCGCTTCATCCGCCGGCGCAAGGCCCATCAGCAGCCGCCTGATGGCGCGGTCGCCCCCTGGCTCAAACCGGCGAGTGTCCAGCAGCTCTGGCGCTCGTACGGAGCCAACTGGCAGTTCGTGGCCGATCTGGCGGCCAAAGAGCCGTTGCTGGCCGAGCCGATCGTCGCGGGTCAGGACGCGGTCAAAGCCGAGGTCATCTTCGCCGTGCGTCACGAAATGGCTCGGTCGCTCTGCGACGTCCTCGCCCGCCGGACTCACGTCGCGCTGCTCGACCCGGACCAGGCGCGCTCGGCCGCTCCGGCCGTTGCCGCGCTCATGGCCCGCGAGCTAAGCTGGGACGACACGGAAACCGCGCGCCAGATCCAGCTCTACGACCGCCAGATCGAGCAGTTCTCGCTGGCGCCGCTACGACAGATGAGTGGCGAGTGACGATCTTCGGCCCTCGGTGAGACCCAGAGCAACGTCAGGGGGAAAAGTGCAGCGGACATGAAGCATCCCGAAGTTTGGGCGGCAGGCCAGGGCTGCCGTCACCACAGCGGCACAGAGCTTCCACGGAGGACACAGCGAGGGAATCATTGACGCCTTCTCTGTGTTCTCTGTGCTACCTCCGCGTCTCTGTGGCGGACGGTCTCGGTCCGATGGAGCCCAAAAATTCGGGATGGGTTATGTTCCCTGCACTTTTCCCCCTGGACCAAGTATAGGAGCGGGATGCCTGGACAGTCTCGGTCGCACATCGGAGTCGGGACGGGCGGGAGCGGTGGTCGGCGCGCGTTCGAGGCAATTGACGATGGGAGACCGCCATCGGCGACGGCGATGCGCGATCTACGCCGCCTGCATGCCGCGGCAGTCGCCGTCGTGACGACCAACTCTGATGTGGGCTTTCGCGGTATCACCGTTTCCGCCTTTTGCGTCGTCTCGCTGGCCCCGGCGAGTGTGTTGATCTGCCTCGCCACGCGTGGCGAAGCCCTCACGACGATCGCGGCGGCTGGTCGGTTTGCCGTCAACGTCCTCTCCGACACGCAGGAGTTCCTCGCCGAGCGCTTCGCGGGTCGCGCACCGCTGGTCAACCCGAAGTTCGAGGGCGTTACGTACCGCCTTTCCAACGCTGGGGACCCGCTGCTCGACGATTGCCTGGTCTGGTTCGATTGCTCCGTCTCGTCAAGCTACGAAAGCGGAGACCACACGATCGTAGTCGGCAACGTGGACGAGGCCGGCTATGGCCACGGCGCCATGCCGCTACTCTACTTCGACGGCGCGTACCACGACATTGAGATCGCATAACTGAGAGGGTGTGTGGGAAGGGTCAGGGGGG
>DATLRG010000099.1:0-2423 GCA_035534795.1 Chloroflexota bacterium | reverse complement strand
CGGAGATCGAGAGGGGCCGGGAGTGAGGCCGTGCGCCCTCTCACCCGTATCGCTGCACCGGTGCCGCGCCTTGCAAAATCTCCACGATCTGGAACATGTGCCACGCCAGGCGGCCGGCGTCGCGGGCGAAGACCAGCGGCGAGACTGAGGCGGTGGGATCGACGTGCTGGAAAAAGGTGAACTCGTCGTACTCGCCCTGGCCGGGGCGCAGGTGCGCGGCGAGTTCCCGCGACTGCACGTAGGGGACGGTGTTGTCGTCGTGGTCGTGCATGATGAAGACTTTCGCGTGCAGGCCGGCGAGGTGGGTGCTCGGCGACAGCTCGCGCAGGACCGCTTCGTCGGCGGGAGGCAGCTCGGCGAGGAGCTGGCCGGCCGCCGCCGGGTCGCGCGTGTTCAGAATCGTCCAGATCTGCCGGCCGAGGGGAGTGAGCCGCGCGGGATCCGGGCGCGGGGCTTTCGGATCGTGCGCGGCGGAGCGCAGCAGAGCTTGCTCGGCCTGATTCGGGTCCAGGCTGATCAGGTGGTCGTCGAGCACCCGGGTCGCGTTCGCCGCGGGCTCCCACGGGAGGCGCGCCACGCCCGAAAGCGGCGGGTAGGGCTGGATCGAGTCGGTGAGGATGCTCACCGCGTAGGACGAGAGGTCGTAGTAGCCGGTGAAGCTGTTCACCAGCGCCACGCGTTCGCTGATGCGGGGGTCCTCGGCCGCGTCCAGCGAGAGCCCCGCGCCGATGCAGAAGCCGCCGATGCCGACGCGCTGCGCGTCGACGTCGGGGAGAGCCGACAGGTAGTTGAAGGCGGCGATCAGGTCGTCGATCTCGCCGGGATCGACCTTGCTGTTGATCAGGTCCTGCGACTGCGGGACCAGCGTGACCAGGCCGATGCGGGCGAGGCCGTCTCCCAGGCGAATGACGCGCGGGTCGTCGAGTCCCGCCGGCGAGACGCCCAGGAAAATGATGGCCGCGCCGTGCTTGCCGCCCGTGCCGGGGTCATAGAGCGTGGCGATCGAGGTGCGACTTCCAGAGCGGATCTGCACGGTGGTCCGCCTCGGCGCGGGTGTGATCCAGTCGAGCGGACGCGCCGGCGAGCTCGGAAAGAACTCCGGCATCAGCAGCAGCGTGCTGGCGGCGGCGTGGCCCGCGGGAAGAAACACCGCCGCCGCGACGACGACGACCAGGACCAGCAGGACCAGGCGTCCAATCACTCGTAAACCTTCCCTCCCTTGACCACCACCCGCGGCACGATCCGCTGGCGCCCAACCCTGGTCTGCCCCCGCGAATCCACCAGCGCGAATTGTCCTTCCTCGAGCGCCAGCACCACCGCGTCGCCACAGGCGCCCACCGACAGAGTACCGAGCCGATCCGCCATTCCGATCACACCCGCGGGAACGGCCGTCACCTTCGCCAGCGCGTCATCCAGCGAGAGTCCGAGGTGCAGGAACTTCGACACGGTTGTCGCGAGATCGAAGACCGGCCCGTTCAGGTTGTAGACGTGCAGGTCCGACGAGATCGTCGTCGGGGCGAAGCCTTGCGCCAGCGCCGCTTCGCAGACGCGCCAGCTGAACGATCCCTGCCCGTGACCGACGTCGAAGTTCACCCCGCGCTCGCGCGCCGCGCGGACCGACAGGCGGATGTTCCCGGCCTCGTCGAGGATGCCGTGCGAGGCGTCGTGGAAGCAGTGCGTCAGGATGTCGCCCTGACGCATCACCGCGAGGACGTCGTCGAGCGAGTTGCACCAGGCGGCCTGGGGGTGGACCATGATCGGCAGGCCGGCGGCGTCGGCGGCCTCGCGCGCCCGGTGCAGCGGCGTCAGGCCGGCGGGCTCGCCGACAATCGTGTTGCGCGTCAGCCGCACCTTGACGCCCAGGATGACGTCGCGGTGCTTCTCGATCGTCTCCAGCGCGCGCGGCACGCTCGCCCACTTCAGGTCGTCCAGCTCGCCGATACTCGCGTCGAGCATGCCCATCGACGAGATGTTGAGCTGAGCGAAAATGCGCGTCGCGCTCGCTTCGATCACGTAGCGGCGGAAGCCCGCGAACGTATCGGCGCCGGCCGACCCGGCGTCCACCACGGTCGTGACCCCGTGGGCCAGGCAGGTCGGATCGGGCGCGATGCCGTAGTGGGACACGCCCGCGAAGACGTGGACGTGCAGGTCGATCATCCCCGGGGCGATCAGATTGCCCGCCGCGTCGACCACCCGTGTCGCCGTGTCGGCGGGAATCTCTTCCGCGACCGCCGAGACGACGCCGCGCGCGAAGGCCACGTCGCGACGCGCGTGGATCCCCCGCGCCGGGTCGACCAGCGTTCCGCCTTTCACCAGCAGATCGTGCGGTGCCATCCCCTGACCCTCCGTTCACAGATTCTTCGGTGAGGCGGGGCGTGATGGATGGTGGACGTGGAACATTGGCCCGCGGGCCAATGTTCCAC
>DATLRG010000098.1:0-9958 GCA_035534795.1 Chloroflexota bacterium | reverse complement strand
GCCCTGGCGCTGGCCCGCCGACTCTTCGCCTACTTCGACACGGCGATCGACTCGCTGGCGCTGGCGCCGGTGGCCGACGAAGACCTGGACCTTCAATTGAACGGGCAGCTGGTGCGGTCGATGAGCCAGACGGGCCGGCTGCCGCTGGTGGCGGACGTGCTGGCGGCACTGCGTGAATGGGGCCAGTTACCCGGCTGACGGGAGCGCTCGGAGGGGATGGTCACCACAGAGGCACAGAGGGGAACAGAGGACACGGAGACGGGGGCAAATGGTGAACGCCTACAACCCGATCGCCCGGGCGTCCGCCCCGGCTTGCGCGAGCGCCGTCAGGTCCTGCTCGACCTCGCCGCGCAACGTCTCACGCCGCGCGACGATCTGCTGGGCGATCGCGCGCAGGTGAGCGGGGCCGCCGAGCAGCCTCTGCTCGAGGCTCGCCCGGGTGGCCAGCAGGTCTCTCTCGACGGCGGCGACGTCCCGCGGATCGTTCGCTCGGGCGGGATCGAAGACAAACCCGCGTTCGACCTGCCGTCGCCACGTCAACAGCACGCCCGCGAGCGTCGGACCGAAGCCGGGAATCTTCAGCACCGCCGCGGGACTGACGTCGGCGGCGGTCTCGATGCCATACGACAGCAGAATCGCCTCGCGCCCCGGGCCGATCCCCGAAATCTGCGCGCCGACGACTCGGTGCTGGTCGAGAAAGCGGTGGAGCTGCCGCGCCTGGCGGTCCGCATCCAGGCGCCGCAGCCGCTCCTGCTGCGTGGCTGGCAGGCCGAGGTAGTCGCCGCGCGCCGTCGTCAGCTCGCGCAGCGCTGTTTGGAAGGACTGATCCCCGGCTTCGACTTTCCAGCGATGCTTCGCCGCGTTCCAGCGCGCGCGCGCCGCGTCGAGCGAGCGCCTGGCCTCCGCGCGTGCCGCGCCGGCACCGTGATTTGCGATCGTCCACGCCAGGCCGACCGCGGCGACGCAGCTCCAGATCGCGCCGCCGCCGTGAATCGGGTAGCCAACGATCCAGGCGGCGATCCCGAGCATCGCGACAATCGCTCCGCCGATGATCTGCGCCTTTCGCTGCCGACGGAAGCGTCTGGCCCGCGCCGACGGCTGGACGACGAGGGACCGCCGCGATGGTAGCGCGGGCGCGGGCCCCGGCGTGGGAACGGCGACAATCGCCGCCCAAATCGCTTCCAGATCGAACGCGTGGACCCGGACCGTGGCGCCGACCATGATCTGAAACAGATGGATCCCGGCGTTCGTTTCGATCCGGCACCAGGGGCAGGCGGCCAGGCCAGTCGGAAAGCTGTGGGCCGGGTTGCGCGCGCAGGGCGTGAGTCGCGTGGTGAGCGTGGCGAGCGCGTCGATCCAGGCACGGGCCGTCGGCCTTCCACCGTCGCGCGTTCCTTCCGGCGCGAACGCGCGCTCGAAGAGGACCGCTACCGGTTGGGATGCGGCGGCGAGTGAGGGCGTGTGCGGCGGCTGCTTCATCCGCCGCGCCGGCGCCGCGCTGCCGTACGCGAAGCGAAACTCCTCGATCGCCCGCTCGATCGACATGTCGCTCGCACCCAGGTAGGTCCCGGCGAACGGGTGCCGACCCATGAAGAGGAGATGAAAGATCAGGACGGCGAGACCGAAGTTGTCGTGGTTGGCGGTGCGCACGACTCCGCGAAAGGTTTGCAGACTCTGAAATTCCGGCGGCTGGAAGATCGGCACGCCGACCTCGCAGAGGTAACGGCGCCCGCTCGCGACGATCTGGAAGCTGTCGCAGTCGATCAGCTTGACCATTGCCTGGTCTGAAACGACGACGTTCGCGTGGTTCACGTCGCCAATCACCTGACCGCTCTCGTGGATCATGGCGAAGGCGCGCGCGAGGTTGGTAGCCGCGTGGATCAGGAATGGCCAGGTCGCCCGCGGGAACTCGGCGAGTCGGGACTTCGGGCTGTAGAGGGTGTGGACCTCTTTATAGCCGGCGACTCGTGGCATCAGCAGTCCGACGATCTGCCCAGCGGGCGCGTCGAGCACCGTATCGACCGGCCAGGCGGCGAACTTGAGGAGTCGATCGTTGCGCAGCCGCGCCATGAGCCGGAGCTTCGCCGCTTTTTCGGGCGGGACAGCCTGAGAATAGATCTTGGCGACGAGGTCCGGTCGATCGCTCAGCGCGAAGACGTCGCCTTCGCCACCACCGCCCAAACGCGGTCCGAGTGAGACGGGGCGTCCCTGAGCGTCAACGATCCCGACGTTCGCCGTTGTCTGGGCGACCATTGGTTGACCCCGCGCGTCGCGGCTCGCGCTTCCGACGCGAGGCGAGAATCAGCGTCTTGTCGTCGTCGGTGCGCGCGTTCACCCGTGCCGAGCCCAGGAAGGAGGCGAGCGCCGACGAGAGTTTCTCCGCGTGTCCGCGCGGCTCCGCCCGAATCGGCGCGAACACCGGGCGGAAGAAGGGCGCGTGGGCCGTCTGGCTCTGGTACTCGAGGGCGAGGCTTTGCATCCCGTCCGTGAACAGCGCAATCTCCTCGACCCGGCCCTCGTAGGAAGAGAACTCCAGACGCGTCCTGGCATCGACGTCGGTGGCAAAATAGGTGGTGTTCGCGTACTCGCCCCGCTGGGGCCAGAACACGCAGGAATAGCCAGCCGGGTCGGCCGGGGCTGCGATCACGATGGCGCCATCGCCAACCTGCACGAACGCCGCGCGGTCGTCCTCGACGATCGCGGCAACCAGCGTGCAGGCGAAGTCGCGGGGGGCCAGGCCCTCGGTTTCGGCGCGCGCGCGCACTTCTTCCCGGAAGTGGCTGAGCCAGTCTTCGAAGAACTGCCGCGAGAGAACGCCAGCTCGATGGCCGCACGCGTAGAACGTCCCCATCTCGCCGAGGAAGAGAGATCCCGCGAGCTGCGCGCCAATCTCCGCGCGGCAGGCGCTGCCGGCTCCATCGGCCACCACGGCGACGATGGCGGTCCGAGCGCCGTCCACGCGCAAGGTCTGACAATCGCTCCAGTCCTGGCACGGTTGGCCGCGCTGTAGGTGGGAGGTTCCGACGACCGAGGCGCGCGCCCAGCGCCAGCCTTTCGCGCTCAATCGGCGACTGCCCAGCCGGTCGGTCCAGCGGGGTTGTCGAGCGGAACGGTCTCTCCCGGCTTGGACTGGGACACCGCGCGCAGCGAGTTCGAGAGCCAGATGAACAGGTCGCGGAAGCGGAGCTCCTTGAGCTTGACCGGTTCGCGGACCGAGATCTGTCGGAGAACGGTCATGTCGGCGTTCTCCACCCCGACGGCGTAGAAGCGCAACGCCTTCGTCTCCTCGGCGTCGTGGACCAGTCCCGCCGCGTGGCGCCAGTCGTCGGTCGGGGCGCCGTCGGTGATCAGGAAGGCCCAGGGGCGGTAATAGGCCACGCCGTTCTGGCGGTAAAGGTCCTTCCGCCGACGGAGCAGCTCCAGCCCCTGCTCGACCGCCGCCCCCAGCGGCGTATCGCCGCTGGCGACAAGCTTCGGCGGCTGGAAGACGTCGGGCGTCTGGAATTCGGTCTCCACCCGGACGGGCCCGAAGCTGACGATGGCGACCTCGACTCGCTTGGCGGCCATGCCATCGGCCAGCAGCTCGGTCTTGAACGTCGCCGCGCCAGCGTTCAGCTCCGCGATGGGCTGCCCCGTCATCGACCCGGAGGTATCGAGTAACAGCAGACACGGGCAGCGCGGCTCCGGATTTTCGGCGAATTCGGCTCCCGCGAAGGGGACCTGATCGGTGACCT
The DNA here is from genome assembly GCA_035534795.1 of Chloroflexota bacterium. Lineage (GTDB taxonomy): Bacteria > Chloroflexota > UBA6077 > FW602-bin22 > CADDYW01 > JAJPKB01. The sequence goes on along the minus strand of DATLRG010000098.1, from coordinate 6,224 downwards.
CGGACATCTTTCGATTTTACCCTCTATTTTATAGTGATTCCATGGGCAGAACGTCGAGGATGTGTTAGATTTGCAAAGCAAATCAAACACATCCTCGACGTTCTGCCCATGGAATCACTCCAGGTGCCGGCCATGATGGCAGAGAATTGAGGGTGGCGCAACCAAAAAGCTGGCGCGTGGCGTTAGAGTCGTGACAGAAACGCTGGCGGTCCGTTCGCGCAGTTGACCTTGCTGTACAGGGCGGGCCCAGTAGACTATGATCCAGGGAGCCAGCAGGCTGACAGCATCGAGAGCCGCTCTCGTCGGAGTGTAAGGGGCGTGGAAACAAGCTCAGCCGGGCGCCGAGCGCAGCGGCTCAGGAAGCCGAAGCCCCGATCAGAAGCGCTTGGCTCAGAGCAGGACAGACCGGCGATGGACGAGCGGCAAGAGGCGGTGTCCCGGCTGGATGCTGCGACGCTACCCGAGCGGTCGCTACCTTCTGTCGAGGGTTCAAACGACGCCGTGACCGGACCCGTCGAGCCAGGCCGGCGGTCCGCCAACGGCCAGTCTTCACCCGGGACCGTCCATCCCCGCAACCACCTCAACGACCTCACCGGCAACGCCTGGATGTACTTCACCAAGACGGTGTTGCAGACCTCTTACCCGTCCGAGCTGGGGCACAAGCTGCGGCGGCAGCATTATGCGAACAAGCCGCCGGCCCTGATGCGCCAGATCGTCGAGTTCTTCACCAGGCCGGGCCAGGTCGTGCTCGATCCCTTCGCGGGGGTTGGCGGTACGCTGCTCGGAGCCAGCCTCTGCGGGCGGCAGGCCGTGGGCGTCGAGCTCGCGCAGCAGTGGTTGGACGTCTACCTCGAGGTCTGTCGTCAGGAGGGGATCGAGCCCCAGGAGACCTTGCGCGGCGACAGCCTGGAGGTGCTGCCGCGCCTGGCGGAGGAGGGGCGTCAGTTCGACGCCATCATCACCGATCCGCCGTACAGCCCCGCTCTGAAAAAGACGATGTGCGACGGGAAGTACGGCTGGAGCAACCGCAGCAGCCCGTTCGAGTCGTTCTCGTCCTCGCAGCAGGACTTCCGCAACGCGGCCACGTTCGACGAGTTCTACGATCGGATGGAGCGCGTCGGCGGCTTGTTCCTCCCGCTCTTGAAGCCCAATGCCTACGCCGTGGTCATGATCCGCGATTCGTACCAGAACGGCGAGTACATCCCCGCGTCGTTCCACGTGGCGGAGCGGTTCCGCCACGCGGGTTTTCGGTTCAAGGGCCTCAAAATCTGGTACCAGACCGGCGCGCCGGTCCGCCCCTACGGCTACCCCTTCACCTTCGTTCCCAACATCGTACATCACTCGATTCTCATTTTTCGGAAGGAGTAAGCCTGACTCTACCTGATCGTGGGGCCGCTCACCCTGGCCGCTCCGGCGGGTGGTGGATACTGCATGGCCGCACGCGCGCTGCGCCCGGTTCAGGCGATCACCCGCGCGGCAGCGGAGATCGGCGAGGGTGACCTCAGTCGGCGGCTGAACCTCGACGTCGCCGACGAGCCTGGCGAGCTCGCCAGCCTGGTCGAGAACGCCGTCAAGGACACCGGTGGCGCTGGCACGCAGGTACGCGTGAGCGTGGGCGCGTGCGACGAGGACGCGCCCGCGCGTGCCTCGGTGCGGGTAGAAGATGATGGACCGGGCATCGCCTCCGAGCATCTCTCGCGCATCTTCGACCGCTTCTACCGGGGCGACCGCGTGCGCTGCAGCGCCGTGACGGAGCGAGCGCCCCCTGACGACGGGATCGGCCCCGACGAGCCGCGGGGCAGTGGCCTCGGCCTGGCCATCGGCCGCTGGATCGCGCGGGCCCACGGCGGGGACATTCGCGTCAGCAGCGTCTTCGGCCGGGGGTCGGTCTTCGAGGTCTGGCTGCCGCTGGCCGCGGCGGCGGAGACACCGCTCACTCACCCTACGCCCCAGGCGCGATCGGAGCGCCGGCAGCCAGTAGGAACCCGCTAAAGCGCTAGGCAAGTCGCTGCTGACACTGGAGAGTGAGGGCAATCGTGGATTGATCGAGCTCGGCGCGACAGTCGTGGGGACAGTAGACTTCCGCATGTGAGAGAATAGGTCCACTCGACCAACACGGAAGACGCAAGGATTGATGCATCCCGATGCAAGCCGGTCAGCGCAAGGAGCGAACCGCCAAAAGCGACTCGAATGGTCGCGCTCGTGCCTCGGCCCCCTTCACCGATCTCGACCTCTCGCGCTGGAAGGACTACGATGACATCCTGACCGGCAGCCTCTGGCTCCTGGGCGCGCGCGACAAGACGGGTCCCCACGTCGGCGACTACTGGGGCAACTTCGTCCCTCAGGTCCCCCATCAGATCATGCGACGGTTCACCCGGCAGGGTGAGGTCGTCGTCGACCTGTTCAGCGGCATGGGAACGACCTTGATCGAGTGCCGCCATCTGGGCCGCCACGGCATCGGAGTCGAGCTCTCCGAGAGCGTCGCGGCGCGCTCGCGCGAACGGATCGAGCGCGCCAGCAACGAGCATTCCGTGACAACCGAGGTGCTGGTGGGCGACTCGACCCGGCGGGACGCGGTCGGGCGCGTTCGCGCTGCGCTCGGCACGCTGAGCTCCGCGCACGCCGATTGCGTCATCCTGCACCCGCCCTACCACGACATCATCCGGTTCTCCGACGACCCGCGCGACCTCTCCAACGCGCCAGACGTTCTATCGTTCCTGGCCAGATTCCGTGCGGTTGCCGAGAACGCCCACGACCTGCTGCGCGCCGACCGGTTCATGGCGCTGGTGATTGGCGACGCGTATAGCAAGTCGGAATGGGTCCCGCTGGGCTTCGAGTGCATGCAGGTCTGCCGCGAGATCGGCTTCCAGTTGAAGGCGATCAACGTCAAGGACATCCAGGGCAACGAGCGGGGCAAGGGCAAGAACGAAAACCTCTGGAAGTACCGCGCGCTGAAGCAAGGGTTTTACGTTTTCAAGCACGAGTACGTCATGGTGTTTCGGAAGACGGACGGGTAGAGGGAGCACGACGACGACCGGGCCCATGCGCGGCTCGTTGACGGAACAACGCCGGCAGGGTAGGATCATCCTGGATTGGGAACACCGATGGACGACGTGGGAATCAGCATCCCGGCGCTCGCGGGGTCGTCAAGTCCCCATGAGCGGCGCTTCTGGGCGACTCCAGTCGGTGGCTCGAGGACATGAGACGCGCTTGATGAGGATAGATCAATGAGTGATCCATCGATCAGAAGTGTTCCGATGGGTAGATTGTCTGCGGAGTCGTCCGAACAGTTCTCTTCTATGCATCCCTTCACCTCGTCGACGCTTACCTGGATGACCGGTTAGGCTACGATCCGTCCAGTCATAACGCCAGGGATGAGTGCTTCGCTCGGTTCGCCGATCTGGCTCCGCTCTACAAGTACTACCGGCCGCTCGAAGAGTGGAGCCGGCGATCCCGGTACGAATGGATTTGATCCTACTGCTGAGCAAATCCAGACTTTGTATCAGCAGAGATTTTTACCGTTGAAGCAGCAGATCCACCTCCTGCTGGGTGTTTAGGAATGGACTCCGCCTCATAGCGAAGCTGCATCCCGTGTCGCACCTGGAATGCAGTTTGCCGTGCTGCTCGAGACGGCCGCGACTCGCGCGCTTCCACGCGCATCGACCGTGGAGAGGTGACCCATGCTCAGACAGATCTTCGGCAGCAGACCGACCCAGGCGCCGGCGTTCCCGACGGGACTGGACTGGATCAACACCACGCGCCCGCTCACGATGCAGGACCTGCGCGGCAAGATCGTGGTCCTCGACTTCTGGACGTTCGGCTGAATCAACTGCAGCCACGTCATTCCGCAGTTGCGGAAGCTCGAGCAGAAGTACCACCAGGAGCTGGTCGTCGTCGGGGTCGAGGCCGGCAAGTTCCCGGCCGAGCGCGTCACTGCCAACGTCCGCCAGGCCGTGCTGCGTCTGGGGATCGAGCACCCGGTCGTCAACGACCGCCACTTCCGTCTCTGGCGCAGCTACAGCGTCGACGCCTGGCCGACGATCGTCCTGATCGACCCCGAGGGCCGTGTCCTCGACGAGCGCGCCGGCGAGATCACCTTCGAGACCCTGGACCCGGCGATTGCCGACGTCGTGCGCGACGGCGAGGCCCGCGGTACGCTCGACCGCCAGCCGCTGCCCTTCATCCAGCCCGCCTGCCGGAGCGAGCCGGAGCGCCCGCTGGCGTTTCCGGGGAAAGTCCTCGCCGCGTCAGACAACCGACTCTTCATCGCCGACAGCGATCATCACCGCGTCTTGATCGTGGCGCTGGAAGCGAGCGGTGAGACCGGACAGGTGCAACAGATCGTGGGCAGCGGTCAGGCCGGGCTGGCAGACGGCGACTTCGCCAGCGCCGCGTTCCACTATCCCCAGGGTCTCGCGCTCGCCGACGACGTGCTCTACGTCGCCGACAGCGAAAACCACGCCGTTCGCGCCGTCGACCTGCGCGCCCAACGTGTGCGGACCGTGGCGGGCACCGGCCAGCAGGCCCACGGCTTCGACCTGGCCGGCCCCGGTCCACGGACCGCTCTGAACTCGCCCTGGGACGTCGTCGTGGTCGACCGCGGCCTCTACGTCGCCATGGCCGGCACCCACCAGCTCTACCGAGTCGATCTCTCCAGCGACGACATCCGGCTCTACGCCGGCAGCGGCGTCGAGGACCTCGTGGACGACCTCCTGATTGGCTGCGCCTTTGCCCAGCCCATGGGCTTGACCACCGATGGCCGGCGCCTCTACGTCGCCTGCGGCGAGTCGAGCGCGGTGCGCTGGGTGGACCTGCCGCCCGGCGACCACGCCGGGACCATCGTCGGCACCGGTCTGTTCGACGATGGCGATCGCGACGGCGAGGGCGACGCCGTTCTGCTGCAGCACGACCAGGGCGTGACCTGGGCAGATGACCACCTCTACGTGGCGGATACGTACAACAATAAGGTCAAGCTGGTCGATCCAGCCACGCGCCGCGCCACGACCCTCTTTGGCAGCGCGACGCCCGGCGACCGCGATGGCGTCGCGCCGCTCTTCTACGAGCCGGGCGGCATCGACGTCGTGGGCAACCGCCTGTACATCGCGGACACGAACAACCACGCCATCCGCGTCGCGGACCTCGCGACCGGTCGCGTGGCCACGCTCGCGCTGAGGTTTTGATCAGCCGTCGTCGCGCTCGCCAGTCGCGTACTCGGTCGTCCGCGTGTCGAGCTCTTCCTGGCTGAGGAGACCACGGTCGAGCAGCAGCTTCTCGAAGGCGGCGAGCCAGCGTTCGTAGTAGTCCGACGCTGCTCCACGCGCTTCCGCGGAGGCAATCTCGGCGATCAGGTGATCGCGAAAGTCGTCCCAGGCGTAGGCCTGGCGGTCGCTCATCGCGACGGCCAATCCAAACACCCGTCCTTCCCAGGGCGACTGAAACACGAGCTCGCCGTTCTTGCGCGGCAGCGCGGCCGCGCCGTCCATCAAGGCGACCCCTGGATGCGTCGAGGCCACGGTCATCCTCCTCATCCCACTGCCGCCGGCGCCTTGACCTTCGCGACGCCGATCATCGAGTCGCGCGTGACCAGGGCCGCCAGCTCCCCTTCAGGCAGGCCCTCGGTGCCGACCGGTCGCTCCGGCAGCACCATGTACCGCTGCTCGGCGCTGCTGTCCCAGACTCGGACCTCGACCGACTCGTCCAGCTCCAGACCAAACTCACGGAGTACCACCCGCGGCTCGATCACCACGCGCGACCGATAGGCCGGCGCCTTGTACCAGGTGGGTGGCAGGCCGAGCACCGCCCAGGGATAACACGAGCACAGCGTGCAGACCACGACGTTGTGGACGGTCGGCGTGTTCTCGAGCACCACCAGCGGGCTGCGGCGACCCTCCAGGCCGAGCTCGTCGATGGCAGCCGAGCCATCCGCGAGCAGCCGGCGCTTGTAGGCAGGATCGACCCAGGCACGGGCAACGACCTGCGCGCCCTTGAGCGGCCCAATGTCCTGCTCGTAGGTGCGCACCATCGCGTCGACCATTTCGCTGGACAGCAGCCCCTTCTCGATCAGCAGCGATTCCAGGGCTTTCGTGCGTAGAGCGACGTACGATTCCGGGTCCGGATGATGACCTCCAGCGTGCTGATGGCTCATCGTGTCTCCTTTCTCCGTGCCTTTGACTCGTAACTATCTCAAGACAGTTGTCTGAGCGCCCCTGGGGCGCTCAGACAAC
>DATLRG010000097.1:0-4068 GCA_035534795.1 Chloroflexota bacterium | reverse complement strand
CACAGCCCTGGCTGTGCCTCGGCAAACCAGCCAAACCCATCTGAAAAATTGCTCTCCTCCAGAGGAAGGGATGCGCTGGCGTGGCGAAGCCTGGTCCCTCACCTTCCGGTCGACGACGTAAGGCCCACCGGGCCGAGGTCGATCGAATCCACGGCATCCCCGGCGGCGGGGCTCACGACGTCGTACCGGCGCATGCTCGGGTAATCGTAGAGGCCAACCTGCAGGTGGTAGGGACCGGGCGCGCTCGGCCAGGCTAAGTCGAACTCGTCCAGACCAGTCTCACCGGCTCGCCAGTCGGCTGGATCGTAGGCCAGCCCGTCGATCCCGGCGACGGTTTCGCCGCGCGGCCCGACGAGGTGATTGAAAACAGTCGGGGGCCTGGCCGCGGGCACGCCAGTGAAGCGCCAATGCAAATCGATCAGCAGCCGCTGCCGCGCGGAATCGCTCGCGAGGCGATAACCGGTCAAGGTCATGCCATTATCGAAGGCGACGTCGAGGACGTGGTAGCCGGGGTCGGCCTCGACGTCGCCCGGCGCCAGCCGATAGAGTGCGACCTGACTCCAGGTGGTCAGCGTCAACGTCTTCGCTCGCTCGGCCCCGAACCAGCGCGCGGCGAGGCGTCCCCCGAGCGAGGCTGGCTCGGAAAAGCCGAGCGCCGAGACGTGATCGCTCGACGGTAGGCGCAACCCGTGCTGATCGTCGAAGATGCGCCAGCGCCCATCGCCGAGATAGTCCAGCGTTGGCGCCAGGGAGTCGTGCGCGCCGAAGAAGACGGGACCGCCGCCCGCCAGTTGGTCCGCCGCGTCGAGCAGCGCTTCCTGGCGAGCCAGCGGTACGCCAAAGTCTGGCCGCACCGCGCCGCGTTGCAACGCACCCAGGTAGTTCTGAAAGGCGACGATGCCAAAGGCGACCGGCGCGGCCACGGCGACCACCGCCAGCCCCCGGAAGATCGGCACGTCGTACCGTCTCCCCAATCCCCACAACGCGGATACGGCAACCCCCATCACCACGAAACAGGCCGGATAGAGCACGATGAAGTAGTGCGGATAGATCGGCACGCTGTGATGGATCTGAGCCAGCACCGGCGCGGCGAGCCAGACGAGGAGCGAGAGCGCGCCCAGGCGCGGCGCCGTGGGGCCCGGCTGCACCATTCTCCAAACGACGAGCGCCACGCCACCCAGGAACAGCCCGACTTCGACCAGACCGGCCGGCAGCCAGAGGTTGCTCACCTGGGCCAGAGCCGGGTAGCCGCTGCCGGCGATCGCGCTGCCGGCCGCGCGAGCGGCAGTGAGGTCGAACCGACCGGGGTCGCGCGCCAGGTGGCGCACCGCGTCGAGCAGTGGCCAGCCGTGGCGCGTTTGCCAGACGAGAAATGGCGACTCCACGATCGCCGCGCCGATCAGGCCGAGACCCAGCCAGCGGATCGAGCGCCACGATCTGGGCCAGCCCTGGGCGATCGCGCCGACGACCAGCACAAACGCGGGCGCGGCGAGAAAAAAGGCAGTGGGATGTAGCTGCGTCGCGAGCGTCAGCAGCACGACGCCCGGCGCGATCAACCGGCACCGACCGGTCAGCAGGCTAGCGAACAGCGCCCAGAAGCCAAGCGTGACGAAGAGCGGTAGGGCATCCTGACCCCAGACCTTCCGACTGTACACGATTCCCCAGGGGCTGACGGCGTAGAGCAGTGCGGCCGACACCGCCGTGACTTGATCGAAGAGGGTGCTGGCGAAACCATACGTCGCCGCCACCGCCGCGGTACCCAGCAGTCCGATCAAGCCGGTCGCCAGCGCGGGATTTCGGCCGACCAGTCCCGGAAGGGCCATCAGGTACACGAAAAAGGGCGCGTTGGGGATGCCAAGTGACGACCCGATGCCCACCAGCGGGTAGGCCTGCCCGCGAGCGATCTCCGACGCCACGGTCAACGCCCAGGCCTCGTCGTTCTCGAACTCGATCAGCCCGAGCCACCCCAGCCGCGTGACGGCGGTGATCGCGACGGCCGCGACCAATAGAACGCGCGGCACCAGCCCACCCGCACGCACCTGTGGGCAAAATGACGGGACGTCCGTGAATCTGCTGAGTGCCGTCGGAAAGATCCTCGTTGATGGATTACAGTTGGTCGACGGTGGGAACCACGTGGATGAGCTCGATCTGCTGCGCAGATCGAGCTCATCCACGTGGTTCCCACCGTCGACCAACTTTCGTACCGGAGAAGTATAGCGCCACGGGTAGCGCGCGAGAAGGATGGCGCGGCGGTCAATGGCGGTGGGTGGTGGTAAGGAGTCCGCGGCTGTGCTAGCATGCGGGCATCGCCGAGCCAACCTGCGCATTCGTCGTTATGGTCCATTCACCGAAAATAGGAGGGGCTGCCGTGGCCGTCCATCACTTCGATCCAACGATCTATTACACCGCGATGGGGACGTATCCCCCGGTCCTGCACATCGCCGATGGGGATACCGTCCAGACCACGACGGTGGATGCGCGGGGCCAGGACAACCAGTTGCGGGCGGTTGCCGAGCGGGGGAATCCACAGACTGGTCCGTTCTTCGTCGAGGGCGCCGAGCCGGGCGATAGCCTGGCGGTACACTTCGACCGACTGCGACCGAGCCGGCGCGCGGGCTGGACGGCAGCCTCGCTCGCGGCGAACGTCGTCGATCCCGAGTACGTGCCCAGCTTGCCCCAGGAGCGCGGTCTCGCCGAATGGGACGTCGACGTGGCCGCGTGGACGGCAACGCTGGTGACGCCGGAGACGAGCCTGGGGCGCTTCACGCTGCCGCTGGCGCCGATGCTCGGCTGCTTCGGCGTGGCGCCGCCGCGCGGCCAGGCCATCTCCACCGCTACGTCTTCGACGCACGGCGGCAACATGGACTACCGCGGCTTCTGTGAAGGGGTGACGGTCTACTTTCCGGTGGCGGTGCCGGGGGCTTTACTCTTCGTCGGCGACGGGCACGCCGTCCAGGGCGATGGCGAAATTGTCGGCACCGGCATCGAGATCTCGTTCGACGTCTCCTTCACCGTTCACCTTCGGAAAGGCAAGCAGATCACCTGGCCGCGCGCCGAGAACGACGAGTACATCATGACCGCCGGCAACGCTCGCCCGTTGGACCAGGCGCTGCAGCACGCCACCACCGAGATGACACGCTGGCTGCAAGAGGAGTACGGGATGGACGCCCGCGCCGCGTCGCTTTTCCTGGGCCAGTGCGTTCGCTACGAAGTTGGGAACGTCTTCGATCCGGCCTACACGATGATCTGTAAGGTGGAGAAGAAGCTGCTGCACACGAGCCGATGAGTGAACGAGTAACGAGTTGATGAGGACCGAGGACTGAGGACCGAGGACTGAGTTGACGAGGACTCAGGACTGAGTAGGCACGGGACCGGTCTTCACTCCGCCCTCAGTCCTCATCAACTCGTTACACGTCGCTGACGACGTCGACGAATTCGATTCGGTCTCCGACGACGGTGCCGGTGCGCTCGGCGGTGCCAGTCGGCAACTCCACCGCGGCGTGGCCGCCCCAGATAATCGGACCGATTCGCCAGGGCCTCATCGCCGGCAGCAGCTTCTTTACCGTCCCATCTTTGGTCAGGTGAAGGACGTCGATAGTCATCTTCATGAAGAACGAATGGACGCCGTCTGACGGGACGATCACCAGCCCATCGGCCCTCGCCCAGTCCGATCTACCCAGTAAGCCGACACCTCGACGGATGAAGGATTCTGCGACCTCGGCCCTCTCGGCCAGGGTCTGCTGACGCGTGGTGTTGACAACCCGGACCCGCCGCATCTCCCTCTCCAAAGCTCGTGGTTGGTCCAGGGTGAGAAGTAATTATCTCGAAGCTGTTATTTGGGCGCCCCTGGGGCGCCCAAATAACAGCTTCGAGATAATTACTTCTCACCCTGGCTGTCCTTCAGTACCGCGATGCCAGTGATTTGCCCGCTTTCAGCGCGTGAATGACGTAGGTTCGGACGAGCGGTCGGGCTACATTGTACACCGGAATCCCCTTGGGGGTGTGACCAAACGGCGTTCCGTAGTGCGCGTGACCGTGGAAGCAGACGTCGACCTCGTAGCGATCGAG
>DATLRG010000096.1:0-3250 GCA_035534795.1 Chloroflexota bacterium | reverse complement strand
CTGTCTCACACCGAGACTTCGATTCAGCGCACGCAACGCTGCCGAATCTCGGCCAGTACCTCGTCGATCTGATCGAAGGAATCGTACACGGCGTACGCGTCGTGGTATTCGTGAGGGGACCGGCGCATCGCCAGCAGCGCGTTCAGATGGAAGCGCTTCTTCGGCAGCGCCGCGGAGAGCGCGTAGCGCAGCTCGCCGGGGGACGACAGCAACCCCGCGCCGAAAATCTTGAGTTGCCCCTCCTGGTCGATGAACCCGAACTCCCAACTGAACCACCAGAAGTTCGCGACTTTGATCCGGTCCTCCTCCGGCACCTCGAAGTAGAGACGGCCAAATCGTTCAGCCTGGGCCGCGAAAGCGGCGTAGTTGACGAACGCCAGATGACCGAAATATTCGTGGAACAAATCCGGAATCGGCGTGAAGTCCAGCTCGTCCGGGCGGCGGATGTAGCTGGTCACCGGAAATCGGCGGTTGCGCAGGTGGTCGAACCAGACCGCGTCGGCAAGGTACTCGTTCTCGGCGCTGACCAGGGTCCAGCCGCACAGCTCACGCAAGCGATCGCTCATCACGCGAATGTCGGGAATCCGCGTGTAATCCAGACCGATGCGCTGCATGCCAGGGAAAAACTCGGCCGCGGCGGCGTCTTCCACCAGGAGATGCTGACGCGTGCAAAGCTGGTTCCAGGTATGATGGTCTTCCGCGTCGTAGTCGAGCTTGTTCTGGTCGTAGTCGAACATCGGTCGGTCCCTCGCAATTTCATCTACAGGATGCCCTCGCGCGGGAGGATGGTGATCTCGTCGATCGAGCCGTGCTCCGAAGCGCTCAGCGCGGCCAGCACCGCGTCCGCCACGTCGGACGCGACCAGCATCCTGGCTCGGTCCAGTCCCAGATCGTAACGGTCCCAGAAGGGTGTATTCACCGATCCCGCGAGGACGGTCGTGACACGCACTCCCGAACGACGGATCTCCTGACGCAAGCAGTCGGCGAACGCTTTCGCCCCGGCCTTCGCCGCGCAGTAGGGGCCGGCTCCCTCGAACGCGTGGACCGCGGCGATGCTGCTGACCAGGATCAGGTGGCCGGCCCCTCGGTCCAGCAACCAGGGGACCGTTTCCCTGGTCAGGTAGATCAGGGCGTCCAAGTTGATCGCTCGGCACGCCTCCCACTCCTCCGCGGTGACCCGGGTCGCCGCGACGAACCCCCCGGCCCCGGCCGCGTGGACGACGACGTCGAGGTGGTCGAGATGGCGGACTGACGACTGGACCATCCGGCGGACCTCGTCCGACCTGGTCAGCTCCGCCACGACTGGGACGGCCAGGCTCGGCTGGTCGAACGTGGCGATCGCCTCCGCGAGCCGCGCCGGGTCGCGCCCGACGCAGGCGACGCGCGACCCGGCGCGGACCAGCGCCGCCGCGATCGCCCGTCCGATGCCGCGGCTCGCGCCGGTCACCAGGGCCGCGCGGCGCGCATCAGCCATGGCGCCGCACCGTGAAAGCGCTGCGGAAGGTCTCGTGCAACGTCAGTGACTCCAGGTGGGCCGGGCAGACTGGCTCCAGCCATTCCCAGATCACCCGCACGACGTTCTCGCTCGTGGGGTTGAGTCGGTCAAACGGCGCGACTTCGTGATTCAAGTGGCGGTGATCGACTCTGGACAGGACGTGCGCCTCCACGATGCCGTCCAGTTCCACCAGGTCGACGACCATACCGGTCGTGCTGTCCGGGATGCCGCCGACCGTCACGTCCAGTTGATAGGTGTGTCCATGACCGTGGGGGTTGTTACATTTCCCGAAGAGCTCCCGATTCGCGTCGTCGCTCAGCGTGGGTTCGTGCAGGCGGTGTGCTGCCGAAAACGTGTAGGTCCGGGTCAAAAAAACCAACTCTCTCAGCCAGTTGCTCATCGGCGCGTCGCCTCCTGCTGCCCCGGTCGGCTGCTCCGATGCCCAGCAGGAACGCCCCCGCGGTCCAGAGCAATCGGGCCCGCCGTCCCGTGCGTGCGCTTCCCCGAGGATGGGCGCGAAAGAGTTGGCGTAGCCCTCGGAGACTTCGGCTTCGCAGACGCACACCGCCGACCACTCCGGGTGCGCGCGGACAATGTCGTCGATTCTCCGACGCACGTAGGTGGCCAAAGCCTCGACGCTTGGCAACTGATCCGACCGAAAGCACGGGACGTCCTCATTCAAGAAGCGGTGGTCCAGCTCGCCGACGACCTGCCGCAGCACGTCGTCCAGGTCGCGAACGTCCAGCACCATGCCTAACCGGGCGTTCAGGGGACCGGCGACGACGACGTCGACGACGTAATTGTGGCCATGCCCGTACGGCGACGCGCATGGCCCAAACCGGCGCAGGTTTTCCTCCGCCGCCCAGGCGTCGACCCAGTAGCGGTGCGATGCCTCGAAGAACGCGCGGCGGCGAATCTCGATCACCGGCGGATCGAGCACCCCGCTTCTCATGACCGCAACAGCTCCCAGAACGCCGCCCGCTGGTCGGGGTCTTCGAAACAGCCGCGAAATGTGCTGGTCACGACCCGTGATCCTGGCTTTTCGATGCCGCGCATCTCGACGCAGAGGTGCATGGCGCTGAGCACGACTCCCACGCCCAGCGGCCCCAGGACGTCGCCGATCGTGTCGGCAATCTCGTCGGTCAAACGCTCCTGGATCTGCGGACGACGCGCCAGCGTACTCACCGCGCGCGCGAGCTTGCTGATGCCGACGACCCGTCCATTGGCTGGCAGGTATCCGACGTGGGCGACACCGTGGAACGGGAGGAAGTGGTGCTCACACATGGAGTAGAACGGCACGTCCTTGAGCAGAACGACGCCGTGGTGAGCCACGTCGAAATCGACGTCGAGCTCACGACGCGCGTCCACGGTGGTGCCGTGAAATAGCTCCGCGTACATCCTGGCAATCCGCTCCGGCGTCCCCTTCAACCCGTTCCGCTCGGGGTCCTCGCCGATGGCCAGGATGATCTGTCGAAACGCACTGGCAATCACGTCCTGCGAGTCGCGCGGCCACGAGCCTTTCGCAGGCTTCAACCCGGGACGTCCTCGACGTCCTGATTCAACATCACGCAACACAGCTCCACAGCATCGTGAAGCATCCTCCGCGGCAATCGATGCGCTTCTCGCCGCCGGTGGTCACCACGGCGCGGCACCAGAACGGCGGGGCCGGTCGCGTCCGTCCTGGTTCGAGCGGTCGCTGCGCCCACGAGCAAAGCTGCAAGTTCCGCGCCTCTCATCTGGTCGTTTGCGGAGAGG
>DATLRG010000095.1:0-2544 GCA_035534795.1 Chloroflexota bacterium | reverse complement strand
CCCTTCCCACACACCCTGCCAGCTGAAACCAGGAAGATCGTCGTGGCACCGGATAGTGAGGGCGCCACGCTCCTGGCAGAGGCATCGAAAGCGCCGTTGCTGGTGGAAGTGGACGGCTCTACCTATCGTGCGAGCCTCCTGCATCCTGGCACGGAGGAGGCCGAAGACATTTGGGAAGGATACGATCCAGAGAAAATCCGTCGGGCCGCTGCCGAGACCGCGGGGAGCTGGGCCGATCTCGACGCCGGCAAGCTGATCGCCGAGATCTACCAGGCCCGTGAAGATGGCTCCAGGCCCGCGGATCGACCCAGTGCGAGATCTCCTTGACGCCGACTGGATTTATTCCTGTGGAAATTGGCCCGCAGGGCCAATTTCCACAGACCTCACCCCTGATGTCCTCCTTGACGCTGCAGTAGTTCCCTTGCTTCCTTTTACACCATTCCCCCTACCCATGGGACCAACAGACACCCGACAATGAACCCACTATGGCCAGGACGAAACCAATGGCGAAGCCGAAGGCAGCACCGAAGAGCCGCGCGGCCACCGGCACGACGAAGCGGGCGCCGAAGCCGAACAAAACGCAACCGGCAGGAAACGGCCTCGCGGTCAAGATCGGTCGCACGCTCAGCCAGTTTCTGCGCGGCGCGACGAGGCCAAAGGCGAATCCGTCGCCTGCCTCTCACGCGCTACCTGCCCCGCCCACGCCTGGTTCGACGCAGACGCCAGCCGGCAAGACCTCCGCGCCGAAGCCCGCGGCGAAGGCCCGCGGGATCGCTCCGAAGATCCGCGACGTGAACGACCGAGCCGTGGGACAGCCGGGACCGCCGAAGGCCGCCGTCCCGCGGCCCGTCCGTCGATTCAGCGGCGTACCGCCCCGCGCCGCTGACGATTCGCCAACTCACGGCACAGCGGTAACCCCGGGGAAATCGCCCAGAGAACCGTCTCCCCTCTCCATCGAAGATGGAGAGGGGCCGGGGGTGAGGCCACGTCATAACGCCAATCCGGACCAGGCGCCCGAAGAGGACCCGCCAGCAGAGGACCCGAATCCCGAGGCCAGATCGGCCCTCGCCGATGCTGGCTCGGCAGCCTCGGCTGAGCCAGCCGACCCCGACCTTCCCCTCGACGCCGAGCTTCCGCGGCCGCGACTCTCGGGAGCCGCCCGGCGCTACGCCGCGATCATCGAGCAGACGCTGGTCGAGTTTGGCGTGCCGGTGCGGGTGGTCCACGCCGAGACCGGGCCGATGCTGATCCGCTTTGGGATCGTGCCGGGTTACCTGCAGAAACCCGGTCGGGGCGATCAGCCGTCCCGGCGCGAGCGCGTGCGCGCCGCCAAGGTCGTCTCGCGCAGCGACGACCTGGCGCTTGCGCTCGGCGTGACCTCGCTGCGGATCGAGGCGCCGGTTCCCGGCAAGACCTACATCGGGTTGGAGATCCCCAATCCCCACCCGAAGGCAGTCCCTCTGCCACCGCTGCTGGACGATCCCGCCTTTCAGTCACTCCGCGAGCGCGGCGTGCTGCCGATGGCTCTCGGTAGCGACGTCGCCGGTCACGTGATCCTAGCCGA
Source organism: Chloroflexota bacterium (assembly GCA_035534795.1). Lineage (GTDB taxonomy): Bacteria > Chloroflexota > UBA6077 > FW602-bin22 > CADDYW01 > JAJPKB01. Next base: position 980 of record DATLRG010000095.1, on the reverse strand, counting down.
CCTGGCCCGGCTGCCCCACCTGCTGATCGCGGGAGCGACCGGCTCCGGCAAGTCCGTGGCGGTCAACGCGCTGATCGGGACACTGCTCCAGACCCGCACCCGCGACGACGTCCGGGTCATCGTCGTGGACCCGAAGCGCGTCGAGTTCACCTGGCTGGACGGCGTTCCCCAGCTCCTGACGCCGGTGGTCACCGAGCCCGAGCAAGCAGTCGAAATACTTGGAAAAGTCGAGACCGAGATGGCGCACCGCTACGACCTGCTGGCCGCGGCCGGCTGCCGCAACCGTCTGGCCTACAACGCTCGGCCCGGGAATACGTCGCGCCCCTCGCTCCCGGCGCTCGTGGTGGTGATCGACGAGCTAGCCGACCTGATGATGCTGGCATCCGACGACGTCGAGCGGTCGATCTGCCGGGTCGCCCAGCTCGGCCGGGCGGCGGGCATCCACCTGGTGGTGGCGACGCAAAGGCCCTCGGTGGACGTGATCACCGGCCTGATCAAGGCAAACCTTCCCGCGCGCCTGGCCTTCGCCGTCTCCTCGCTCGTCGACTCGCGGACGATCCTGGACACGCCCGGCGCGGAGCGACTGCTCGGGCGCGGCGACTTTCTGTATTTGTCTCCCGACGCGATGCGGCCGGTCCGCGGCCAGGGCGCGCTCGCTCGGGACTCGTGGCTCAAGCACATCGTGAAAGCGGCGCGCGAGGCCGTGCCGGCGGGAACCCTGGACCCGGAAGCGGAGCGCTTTGCAAAGCTTCTCTCGGCCACCCAGATCGCCGACGACCGCATGTACGCCAAGGCGAAGGATCTCGCCCAGGAGCACCCGAAGATCTCCGTCAGCTTCCTCCAGCGCAAGCTGCGCGTAGGTCAGCCCAAAGCCGAAGCGCTCGTCGAGCGTTTGCGCGCCGACGGGATCATCGCGGACCCAGATCTGGACGACGGATCATGAGAGGGTGCATGGGAAGGGTGAGGAGGCCAGAGCTGTG
>DATLRG010000094.1:0-4113 GCA_035534795.1 Chloroflexota bacterium | reverse complement strand
ACAATAGCACCCTGGGAGAGGAGAGTCAATGGAAATGACGTTGCCGATCAGATCATACTGAGAGGTCGGGAAGTAGAAAAGATGGTCCCAATCGAGCGAAGCTGGACTTCTGGTCACAGGGTTCGGTCAAGCGTGGCATACGTGATAAGATTGAGGCGCAAGGCGATTGTGGAACGAGGTCGTGGGCCCAGGTGCGCACACGCCAGGAGGTCGGAGATGGTCGTCGAGGCTGATCGGCGGACGGTGTGGCAGGTCGATCCCAAGCATAGCGCGGTCGAGTTCGCGGCAACCTATCTCGCGATCACGACCGTGAAGGGGCGCTTTAGCGGCGTGAGTGGGACGATTCGGGCCGACGAGGCGGACCTGGCCCGGTCGACGGTCGAGGTGGAGATCGACGCCGCGAGCCTGGAGACAAGTGAAGGAAGGCGCGATGCTCACTTGCGTTCCGCGGACTTCCTCGACGTGGAGCGCTACCCAGTGATCAGATTTATCAGCACGAGCGTCGAGCCCGCCGAGGCCGACCGGCTGCGAGTCCACGGCAATCTGACAGTTCGCGGCACGACTCGTGAGGTCATTCTGGACACGCGGAACAATGGCCAGGGGCGCACTCCGGAGGGCCTCGTCGTCGCAAGCTTCAGCGCCGAGACGAGGATCGATCGCCGGGACTTTGGCTGTATCTGGAACCAACTGCTGGAGACCGGCGGCCTGCTGGTCGGCGACATTGTCGCGATTCACCTGGAAGTGCAAGCGATCCGACAGGATTGAGGCGACAGGAGCGGGCGTGGCAGCAAAACCAATTCTACTGGCCATCGACGATAATCCGGACGTTCTGGCGGTTATCGAAGCTGACCTGACAAGCCACTACGGGGAGCGGTTCCAGGTCCTGGCGGCGCGGTCGGGAGATGCCGCGCTCGATCGGCTGCGCCAGGCGCAGCAGCAGGGCGAATTGGTGGCGCTGGTGCTGGCCGACGGGCGGATGCCGCGCCGCACCGGACTGGACGTTTTGGGCGAGGCGAACCGCCTGGCTCCTACCGCCAAGCGCGTCTTACTGGTGCTGCCGGAAGACAGCGAGACCGGCGTGCAGGCGATCAACGGCGCCCAGGCAGACGACTATCTGATGAAGCCGTGGGAGCAACCGGCGCAGCGCGCTTTCCCGTTGCTCGACGATCTCCTCGAAACCTGGCAGGCGAGCCGCCGCGCGGTGGCCGACGGCATCCGGGTGATTGGCTCCCGCTGGTCCCCCGAGTCCCACCAAGTCCGGGACTTTCTAGCCCGCAACCTGGTGCCCTACCGTTGGATCGACGTCGAGACCGACGAAGGCCGCCGGCTGGTGGAGCGGTTTGCGCCCGGGCAGTCGCCCCTGGCGCTGGTGCTGTTTCCCGATGGCTCGGTCCTTTCCGAGCCAGCCAACGCCACGCTGGCCGCGAAGGTTGGTCTGCAGACGCGCGCCGCGCAGCGCTTTTACGACCTGCTGATTGTTGGCGCCGGACCGGCTGGTCTCGCCGCCGCGGTCTATGGGGCATCGGAAGGGCTGCGCACGGCGCTGATCGAGAGCGAGGCGCCGGGCGGGCAGGCTGGGACGAGCTCGCGCATCGAGAACTATCTCGGGTTTCCGGCCGGACTGAGCGGCGGCGACCTGGCACGACGTGGCGTGGCCCAGGCGCGACGCTTCGGGGCGGAGATCCTCACCTCGCTGGAGGCGAAGGCGGTGCGCCGGCAGGATCGCTTTACCTTACTCACCCTTTCCGATGAAAGTGAGCTGGGCGCCCACGCCATGGTCATCGCGACCGGTGTCTCGTACCGCACCCTGGACGTGCCGGGATGCGTGCACCTCAATGGCGCGGGCGTCTATTACGGATCGGCAATGACCGAGGCCTTCTCCTGTCGCGACGAGGAGATCTACATCGTCGGCGGGGCGAACTCGGCTGGCCAGGCTGCCGTCTATCTGGCGGGGTTCGCGAGTCACGTGACAATGCTCGTCCGTGGTCCTTCGCTCTCGGCCACGATGTCCAGCTATCTGATCGATCAGCTCGCCAAGCTTCCGAACGTGATCGTTCGACCGCGGACCGAGGTCTTGGAAGTCCAGGGAGGTACGCGTCTCACGGGCATCTCCATCCGCGACACGGCGAAAGGGGTGACCGAGACCGCCCGGGCGGCTGCTTTGTTCGTGTTCATCGGCGCCTCGCCGCGTACCGAGTGGTTGGCTGAAGTCGTGGAACGCGACGAGCACGGCTTCATTTTGACCGGGCCAGACCTGAGGCGGGACGGGCGAGCGTCCCGGTGGCTGGAGGAGCGGGAGCCCTATCTGCTGGAAACCAGCGTGCCGGGCATCTTCGCGGCCGGCGACGTTCGGCACAGCTCGATCAAGCGGGTCGCGTCCGGAGTGGGCGAGGGCGCCATGGCCGTCGCCTTCGTCCACCAGTATCTAGCGTTGCGTTAGCCGGCGACATCGTGAGCAAGACGGATCCCGTTGACGCGGCGTCTCCTCGCCGGGGCGCGACGGTCGAGTTTCGTCAGGTCTCCAAAGCGTACCTCGCATCGGGCCGGGCAAACGGCCAGTCTTCGGCGGCCGTCGCGGATCTTTCCTTCACCGTGCCAAGCGGCGAGTTCTGTGTGCTGGTCGGTCCCAGTGGCTGCGGCAAGACGACCACCCTCAAGATGGTTAATCGACTGATCGCGCCGACGAAAGGGCAGATCCTCCTGGACGGCGAGGATATCGCGCGGCTCGACCCGGTGCAGTTGCGCCGACGCATTGGCTACGTCATTCAGCAAGTCGGCTTGTTTCCGCACCAGACGATTGCCGAGAACGTTGCGACCGTGCCGCGGCTGCTCGGCTGGCCGGAGTCGCGGATTCGTGCGCGCGTCGACGAGCTGATCGCCCTCGTTGGCCTTGATCCGAGCGTCATGCGCGACCGGTATCCGGCTCAGCTCTCCGGCGGCGAGCGTCAGCGCATCGGGGTGGCGCGAGCCATGGCGAGCGAGCCGCCGCTCATGCTCATGGACGAGCCGTTTGGCGCGGTGGACCCGATCGTCCGCGAGCGGCTCCAGGACGAATTCCTGCGCCTGCACCAGCGGCTGAGCATGACGGTGATCTTCGTGACTCACGACGTTGACGAGGCGATCAAGCTGGGCACGCGGGTCGCGGTTTTCGAGCAAAAAGGACACCTGGCCCAGTACAGCACGCCGGCCGAGATCCTTGCCAGTCCGGCCAATGAATACGTGGCGCGGTTCGTGGGAGCAGACCGACTGCTCAAGCGCCTGGGGCTCGTCAAAGTTGGCGAGATTTCGCTGCGGCCGCCGACGGCCGAGGCGACCCGGCTACCGGTGATCCACCTGGAAGATTCCGGACGTGACGCCCTCGCCGCGATTTTGGCCACGCCCGAGCAGGCAGGTCAGGTCGTAAGCGCAACGGGAGAGATCCGAGGGGTCCTGACCACGGACGACCTCGCGGCACTGCTGCGGCGTCTCGTTCCAACGGAGACCCGGTGACCCCCGGCGAGCCGCTCGTCCGGTGGGACTGGATTCCCAGTCACCTCGGCGACATCCTGGCCCGGCTCGTCGAGCACCTGATCCTAACCGGGCTCGCAGTGGGGGTCGGGTTCCTGATCGCTCTGGGGCTGAGCTTGCTGATCTGGCGCTCGTCCGGCTTTGACGCGCCGATCACCTGGATCGCCGGGGTCCTCTACACCATTCCGAGTCTGGCCCTCTTTGCCTTCCTGATTCCCTTGACTGGACTGGGATTTCTGACGGCCGAGATCGGCCTGGTAAGCTATACCCTGCTGATTCTGATCCGCGCGATCACCGGTGGGCTGGCCGCGGTCCCGGCCGACGTGCGCGATGCCGCGGTCGGAATGGGCTACACGAGTCGCCAACTCCTCTGGCGGGTCGAGCTTCCCCTGGCAGTGCCCATTATCATGTCCGGTCTGCGTGCCGCGACGGTCAGCACGATCGGTCTGGTCACCGTGACCGCGCTGATCGGCCTGGGCGGCTTCGGCTATTTCATCCTGGATGGGATCAATCGCTTTTTCACCACCCCTCTGATCGTCGGCGCGGTTCTCTCGGTCGCGCTCGCCGTCCTGGCCGATGCTGCGCTCGTCGGAATCACCTCCCTGC
>DATLRG010000093.1:0-9560 GCA_035534795.1 Chloroflexota bacterium | reverse complement strand
GCACCTGGCCTGACGGCCAGATGCGGATTGAAACCACAGGAGAGCCATCATGGCCACTCAGACCACTCCGCGAGTCGAGCAGCTGCACGCGCTTGCCCAGCAGCTCCGCGTTGACAGCATTCGGTCGAGCAGCAGCGCCGGGTCCGGTCATCCGACGTCGTCCATGTCGGCCGCCGACCTGATGGCGGTCCTGGTCAGCCGGTACCTGCGCTACGACTTCTCTGATCCGACGAATCCCCGAAACGATCACCTGATCTTCTCCAAGGGCCACGCCTCGCCGCTCCTTTACTCGATCTATCGCGCCGCCGGCGCGGTGACCGACGAGGAGCTGCTCACGTTTCGCAAGTTCGGCAGCCGTCTTCAAGGCCATCCCACCCCGCTGATCCCGTGGGTCGACGTCGCGACTGGGTCCCTCGGGCAGGGACTACCGATCGGCGTTGGCGTCGCACTCGCCGGCAAGTACCTCGACAAGCTCCCTTATCGCATCTGGGTGCTGCTGGGGGACAGCGAGATGGCCGAAGGCTCGATCTGGGAGGCATTTGACAAGGCCAGTCACTACGGGCTGGGTAACCTCACCGGCATTCTGGACATGAATCGCCTGGGGCAGCGCGGCGAGACCGACCTGGGCTGGAATAGCGCGGCGTACGCGGCGCGAGCCCGCGCCTTTGGCTGGCACGCCGTCGAGATCGACGGCCACGACCTGAGTCAGGTCGACGCGGCGTTCTCCGAGGCAATCCAACCGCGCGACGTTCCCACGCTGATCGTCTCCAAGACGATCAAGGGTCGAGGTGTGTCTTTCCTCGAAAACAAGGATGGCTGGCACGGCAAGGCGCTGAACGAGCAGCAGGCACAGCAGGCGATTGAAGAGCTCGGCGGCAATCAGGCGGTCACCGTTCAGGTCCGGAAGCCCGACGCCGGCTCAACCGCTGGCGCGCCACGCGCGGTCGCCACGCCTGGCTCGACCCCCACTCCGAAGCTACCAACGTACGAAATCGGTACGTCCGCGGCCACGCGCAAGGCCTACGGCGACGCGTTACAGGCCCTTGGAGCGGCGCGACCGGACGTCGTGGCTCTCGACGCCGAGGTCAGCAACTCGACCTTTGCCGAGGAATTCAAGAAGTCGGCGCCGGAACGCTTCTTCGAGATGTACATTGCCGAGCAGCAGATGGTCGCGGCAGCGGTGGGCATGAGCGTCCGCCACCGCGTCGCCTTCGCCTCGACGTTCGCCGCGTTTCTCTCACGCGCCTACGACTTCGTTCGGATGGCGGCGATCTCACGCGCGAATCTCCGACTCTGCGGCTCGCACGCGGGTGTCTCGATCGGCGAAGACGGCCCGTCGCAGATGGCGCTGGAAGACCTCGCGATGATGCGGGCGGTCCACGGCAGCACCGTGCTCTACCCATCCGACCCGAACCAGACCGCTCACCTGGTCGCGGCGATGGCCGATCAGCCCGGCATCAGCTACCTCCGCACGACGCGCGGCAACACACCCGTCCTCTACCCGCCGAGTGAGAGCTTCGCCATCGGCGGCAGCAGAGTCGTGCGACAGTCCGCTCAGGACCGGGTGACGATCGTCGCGGCTGGCATCACCTTGCACGAAGCGCTCAAGGCGCAGGACGCGCTGCAGCAGGAAGGTCTCGCGGTTCGCGTGATCGACGCGTACTCGGTGAAGCCGATCGACGCGCGAACGTTGCACGCCGCGGCCGAAGCGACCGAAGGTCGTCTGGTCGTCGTCGAGGACCACTGGCCCGAGGGCGGGCTCGGCGCCGCCGTCGAGGAGGCCTTCACCGTGGAGGCCGGCTGGCCCGGCTCCAGCGGCATCAAGCTCGTCCACCTGGCGGTGCAGGGCCTGCCCGGCTCGGGTACGCCGGGAGAGCTGCTCGACGCCGCGGGCATCAGCGCCCCGCACATCGTGAACGCCGTCCGAAAACTCGTCGCGCGGTAATCGTGAGACACCCTCGTGGAGGTAGCCATGAAGATTACGAGCGTTGACGTCTGGAAAGTGGTGGTCCCGACAATCCCTGGCACGGTGCATAGTCCGGAGTTCGGGCCGGCGGGCTGGGATCAGGTCCCCAAGTTCATCATCCGTCTGAATACCGACGAAGGGATCGCTGGCATTGGCGAGACGCACCGGGGCGTGGCGCGATCCGCCGTCGACGCCGGGATCGAGCGCGTGGTCGGATTGGACCCGCTCCGGTTGTCGCTCCAGTACCTGCCGCTGAACGCGCCGCGTCCGGACGTTTCCTACCCCGGTCGCGACTGGGAAATCGGTGGCGGAACCGGCATCGGCAACGCGGCCCACGACGCCTTCGAGATGGCCCTCTTCGATCTCGTCGGCAAGACGCTCGGTGTTCCCGCGCACTTTCTGCTTGGCGGCGCGTTCCGCACGCGCGTGAGGGCCGACTTCTGGATCGGCCAGCAAAACGCGGTCGACGCCGCGCGCAACGTTCGCTTGGGGCGCGAGCGAGGTTTTGGCGGCGTCAAGATGAAGTGCGCTATCGACGATCCCTGGATCGAGCGCATCGCGGCCATCGTCGAGGCGGCCGGCGCCGACTTTCGCATCACCATCGATCCGAACGAACGCTTCTATCGTCCGCACGAGGCGATCGCGCTGGCGCGCCAATTGGAGCGCTTTCCGAACATTGAAGTGTACGAGGATCCCGTTCCCAAGTGGAACCTGGACTGGTACCGCCAGATTCGAGCGGCGGTGAAGGTCCCGGTCGCGCTGCACCTGGGTAATCCGCACGACATCGTCAACGCGATCAAGGCCGAGGCCTGCGACTGCATGAACCTGGGCGGAGGGATGGTCCAGTTCGTTCGCAACGCCGCGATCGCAGAAGCCGCTGGCCTCGCCTGCTGGCACGGCTCCGGCAACGACCTCGGCATCATGGAGCATTCCTACCTGCACGCGGCCGCGGCGGCGCGCAACTGCACCCTCGCCAGCGACTTCGTCGGAAGCTGGACCCGCGAGAACGACCTCACCGTCGAACCGATCCGTTTCGAGAACGGCTACGCCGTGGTCCCGGATCGGCCTGGGCTTGGCTGTGTGCTGGACCTGGACGCCTTGGAGAAGTACGTCGTGTAGGCTATCGATCCTCACACCTCGCGCACGCACCAAGCTGTGCGGCATTGGGCACGTCGAGAGGGAGTTGGGAGGTGCCTGGAGCAGGAGGTAGCGCACGTGAAAATCCTCATCGCGGGGGCAGGCATCGCCGGTCTTACCCTCGCCTACTGTCTGGAGCGGCACGGCCACCACCCGGTCGTCGTCGAGAAGTTGCCGGGGCTTCGCGACGCGGGCTACATGATCGACTTCTCTGGCCCGGCTACGACGTGGCCGAGAAGCTGGGCCTGCTGCCCGAGCTCGAAGCGTTCCACGCCGACATCCCGCGTATGACCTTCGTCGACCCCGGCGGCAAGCCAAGGTTCTCCGTGCGCACTGCCGCCTTGCGCAAGCTGTTCGACGACCGGATTGTCAACGTCCTCCGCGGCGATCTCGAACGGCTTCTGTACACAAAGATAAAGGACCGGGTCGAGATTCGATTCGGCACGGAGGTGGAGTCGTGCGCGCAGGATGGGCAAGGGGTGCGCGCGACCTTCTCCGATGGCCAGACGGGTGAGCACGATCTGCTGGTCGGGGCTGACGGGGTCCACTCGCGGGTCCGGGCCACGACTTTCGGACCCGAAAAGCAGTTCGCACGCTTCGTCGGCTATTACGCCGCGGCCTTTATCCTCGACGACCCGACCCTCCTGGGTGCCGCTGCCGACGCCTTCTACACCCTGAGCGAGCCGCGGCGGCAGATCAATGTCTATCAGATCCCTGGCGGCGGGCTGGCCACGCTGTTCATCCACCGGGCCGAGCGCGACCTCGCCAGCTTCACCTCCGAGTCGATCCGTCGCGAGCTTCACGCCGCCTACGATGGGATCGGCTGGATCGTCCCGGAGCTGCTGGCACGGTCCGACCTGGCCGCCGAGGTCTACTTCGATCGGACCGAGCAAATCGAGCTGCCACGCTGGAGCGATGGCCGGGTGGCGCTCGTCGGCGACGCCGCTGGATGCGTGTCGCTCCTGGCCGGCCAGGGCGCGTCCCTGGCGATGGCTGGGGCCTACGTTCTGGCCGACGAGCTAGCAGCAGCCGGCGGCGATCTCGCCGGAGCGCTGGCTCGCTACGAAGCGCGGGTCAAGCCGGCCGTGGTGAAGAGTCAACGGGCCGGGCGCAGCTTCGCGCGCTGGTTCGTCCCTGACAATCGTGCCAGGATCGCCCTGCGCGACCTGGTGATGCGCCTGGCCAACTGGCCGGTGGCCGCGCCGCTTCTGAAGCAGTCATTCGCTTTCGGCAGCACGATCAAGTTCTGATGACGGAGCCTGGAGCCAGAAGAGACCGGCGCTAACCGGGTGAGAGACGAGCGGAGGGGAATCGGTGAATGCTTTCTTGCGCCTCATCGGTATCTGGGGCATCGCGAATGGGCTGTTCCTCGCGCTCAATCCGCGCGCCTGGGCGCGCTGGTGGAACCGCCGGATCCAGCGCGTCGGCGAGGGCTCGACGCTTCCTCGTCTCTTGGCAGTCGTCGAGGTCGGAATCAGTTTGTACCTCGTCTTGCGCCGCGACTCTACAGCGGCGAACGGTCGGGGTAGGTCCGCGCATGATGCGTCAGAAAGGGTCTGTCACCTTCTGAGCGACCCCAATCAAGGCTTCCATCGTCGTCGGCACGTCGAGACTCTTCTCCTTGAGCCAATCGGCCCGATATACCAGGCCGATCGTGTCGGTCTGCCAGGGAATGCCGAATGGCTTTTCCTGATAGAGCACCATGTTCCAGCACGGCTTGATGAAGTCAGACTGAATCCCGGCTTGCTGAACGTAGGAATTAAGTTCCAGCACCGCGCCTTGCTGAGCGAAGCCGAATGTCCAGGGAAAGGCGACCTGACAGACATCGCCCGCCGAGCCAGCCCGAAAGGCAGCCGCGTACTTTGTCGTCGCCGTGTTCCAGGGGGCCGGGTTCTCGAGGTTGACGGTGATACCGGGATTCTGCTTCGCAAAGTCGGCGAGCGCGTCTTCAACCGGCTTGTTGAGGTTACCGGAGTCCAGATGCCAGAAGGTAAGGCGGGCCGGCGCGCTGCTCGACGAGGCGGTAGCGGACGGGGCGCCCGCTTTAGCGGACGGCGTCGTCGCGGCCTTCGTTGGAGCGACCTGGCTGGTTGACGCGGTGGTTGGCTGGGCCGAGGTAGCCGGACTTGACACGATGCTCTGGCCCCCGCCGCACGCGGCCAGCAAGCCGACCGAAGCAAGAATCCCGACGCGAGCAAGCAGGTGGCGCCGGCTGAGCAGTTTCAGCGACGTACCTTCAGGTGAAAAACCCATGCATCCCTCCTTCGGACGCGATTCTAGGCAAGCCCGACCAGCTTGTCAAGCGAACCACACGGCGCCTCAGTGGCTCAATCTTTGACAATGTGACTAGCAACCTTTATACTTTCACATGATACGTTCAGCTAGCACGTGCCGCCGCGAACCGAGGAGAGAAGCGTGGACGCCAGGGAAGCCGTTTTCATTATCAGCGTCGCGGCCCGCCTCGTCGACATGCATCCCAGCACCCTCCGCAAATACGAGCGGTGTGGCTTGCTGGAACCGTGTCGGATGAGCGGCCGCCTTCGCTTGTATTCACCGGAGGACATTGCCCGGCTGCGACAGATCAAGACCCTGGTCGAGGAACGAGGGATCAACCTCGCGGGTGTCGACATGGCGCTATCACTGGCCGAGTTGGCGCGAGAGCTACGCTGCCTCGCCAACGGATCAGACGCCGACGGCGAGAAACTGCGCGGCCGACTGCGAACGCTTGCCGATGAGATGCTCCGGCTGCTCAGCGTGGGCGATCCAAACGATGACCGATCGGGCGCCCGCCGCCCGGCAACCGTCCAGGGCTCCTGAGACTCCGCACGCGAGCGGTATCTCACATGAATTGTTATTTACACGCCTGTCCGCCTGACCTGCACCACAGATCTGGCACTGGCGCGAGGGGAGAAAGAACTGATGAGTGATGAACTGAAGTCGAACACCGAACAAAGCGAGCACGCCACCGTGCTCCCGGACACCCTGCCGATTCTCCCGCTCAAGGACACGGTGATCTATCCGTACACCGCGGCGCCGCTTGCCGTCGGCCAGGACCGTTCACTGCGGCTGGTCGAGCACGTCATCGGCGGCGCCCGCATCGTCGGGTTGGTCGCGGTGAAGGAGCCAAACGTCGAGCGCGGAGAGCCGGAGAATTCCTACAAAATCGGCACGCTCGCCGAAATCACGCAGATCCTGCGGATTCCGGATGGGACCGTTCGCCTGCTCGTCAAGGGCCGCGAGCGTATCCGCGTCGTCGAGTACGTCGAGCGCGAGCCGTTTCTGACCGCACGCGTCGAGTGCATTCCCGAGACGGTGGAGTCCGGCGTCGAGATGCAGGCGCTCGTTCAGAACGCTCAGTCGATGTTCCAGCGCCTGGTCGGCCTGTCGCCCACGTTGCCAGACGAGCTGTCGACCGCGGTGATTAACCTGGACGATACCCTCCAGGTGGTTTACTTCATCGCCAACAACCTGCGGTTGGAGCTGACCGGGCGCCAGGAGCTCCTGTCAATCGACTCGGCCAAGGGCAAGCTCGAGTTTCTGACGACTGTACTGACGCGCGAGCTCGACGTTCTCGAGCTGGGCAAGCGCATTCAGAACGAGGCGCAGGAGCACCTGAGCAAGGCACAGCGCGAGTACTTCCTCCGCGAGCAGATCAAGGCCATCCGCAAGGAGCTGGGCGAGGTCGACGAAGAACAGTCGGAGATTGCCCAGTTGCGCGCCAAGATCGAGGCGGCGAACCTGCCGGCGGAGGTGCGCGGCGAAGCAGAGCGCGAGCTCTCCCGCATGGAGAAGCTGTCGCCGGCATCGCCGGAGCACTCGGTCATCCGCACCTACCTGGACTGGATCACGACGCTGCCCTGGAACGTCAGCGTGGGCGATGAAATCGACGTCTCGCGCGCACGCCGGATTCTCGACGAAGACCACTACGACCTGGAAAAGGTCAAGGAGCGCATCCTCGAGTACCTGGCCGTCCTGAAGCTGCGGAGCGAACGCGAGCGCGATCACGTCGTCGACGCGACCGAGCACCGCGAGCCGATCCTCTGCTTCGTCGGACCACCGGGCGTTGGGAAGACGTCGCTTGGTCAATCGATCGCGAGGGCGCTCGGGCGCAAGTTCGTGCGGATGTCGTTGGGCGGCGTCCGCGATGAAGCCGAGATTCGCGGTCACCGGCGGACGTACGTTGGCGCGATGCCAGGGCGCTTCATCCAGGCGATCCGTCGGGCCGAATCCAACAATCCGGTCTTCATGCTGGACGAGGTCGATAAAGTTGGCGCCGACTGGCGCGGCGATCCGTCGTCGGCCCTGCTCGAGGTGCTGGACCCGGAGCAGAACAAGGACTTTCGGGATCACTACCTGGACGTGCCTTTCGATCTGTCGCGGGTGATGTTCATCACGACCGCCAACACGCTGGACACCATTCCGGCGCCGCTACGCGATCGCATGGAGATCATCCAGCTTGCCGGCTACACCGAGGAAGAGAAGCTGAAGATCGCCGAAAAGTACCTGGTGTCGAAGCAATTGCGCGCCCACGGCCTGAAACCGTCGGAGATCACGTTCGGCGACGACGGACTGCGCGCGATCATCCGCGACTACACCCGCGAGGCTGGCGTGCGTAACGTCGAGCGCGAGATCGCGGCCGTGGTCCGAAAAGTCGCGACGCGGATCGCCGAAGGTAAGGCCGAGACCGTGACCGTCGGCGCGACGCTGACCCGCGAGCTGCTCGGTCGCCCGCGCTACTTTGGCGAAGTGGCCGAGCGGATCGATCGACCCGGCGTTGCCACCGGGCTGGTCTGGACGCCGGTCGGCGGTGAGATCCTCTTCGTGGAAGCAACGCGGATGCCCGGGCGGAAGGAATTGAAGCTGACCGGGCAGATGGGCGAGGTGATGAAGGAGTCGGCGGAGACGGCGTTGAGCTTCATCCGCTCGAAGGCGTCGGACCTCGGGATCGACCCGACGTTCTTCGACGCGCACGACATCCACATCCACGCCCCGGCCGGCGCCGTTCCAAAGGAAGGCCCGTCCGCCGGGGTGACGCTCGTGACGGCGCTGGTCTCGCTACTGACCGGGCGGCTGGTTCGCTCGGACGTGGCGATGACCGGCGAGATCACCTTGCGCGGCAAGGTGCTGCCGATCGGCGGCCTCAAAGAGAAGGTCCTCGGTGCGCGTCGGGCCGGCATCACCACGGTGATTCTGCCCAAGCGCAACGAGAACGATCTCGAAGACCTGCCGACCGAGCTGCGCTCGCAGATGACCTTCATCCTGGTCGATCAAGCAGAGCAGGTCCTGAAGGCGGCGCTCGAACCAGACGGCGTCGCCACCCCCGTTGGGGTTACCGAACCTGTCGCCGAGGCGAAGGAAGCGCTCGTGGCCTGACGCGGGGTCCAAAAGGTGTCAGGTGGTGGAAGATTTGCTGAGCAAATCGTCCACCACCTGACATCATTTAGACCCTCTGGTGCTCAGTCCCCTCTTGACGAAACGCTAGCCGATGCCGAGACCGTCGATCAGCGATGGGACCGCCGGGCCGAGAATGATGACGTAGAGCGCGGGGAAGATCAGGAAGATCATCGGAAAGACCATCTTCACGGGCGCCTGGTGCGCTAGCTCTTCCGCGCGGAGTCGCCGTTGCGTCCGCATCTGCGCGGCCTGCGTATGCAAGACGCGGCCGATGCTGACGCCGAGTTGATCGGCCTGCACGATCGCCGCGATGAACGTCGCGACATCCGGCACGTCAGTGCGCGTGACGATCGCGGTGAGGGCGTCGCGACGGGAGACACCCATCCGCATCTCCGCCAACGCGTGCCCGAACTCGTCCGCCATCGCATTGTGCCACTTCTGGGTCACGCGAACCAGCGCGCCCTCGAAGCCGAGGCCGGCCTCGACGCAGATCGTTAGCAAGTCGAGCGCGTCGGGTAAGGTGCGTTGAACCTCCTTTTGCCGGGTCCGGATACGGCCACGCAGCCAGAGGTTGGGCAGCATGTACCCGAGAAATGCGCCACCGGCCCCTGCTCCGATCAATGCGAGCGTCGGGATTGTCCCGGAAAACACGAAAGCGGCCAGGCCCGCGCAAAAGACGCCGAAGAGTCCTTTGATGCCCAGGAAGTCGCGCACGTCCAGATTCCCCGGCGACCCTGCCAGCAGGAGGTTGTGCCGGATGCCGTCGAGGGTGCTCTGAGGCGTCCGCGAGACTACCAACCTGGCGAGTGTACGCACGAAGGGGCGCACGACGCGCTGCGAAAACGGCTGCTGGAGCTCCAGCTCTTCTAACGACCGCGCCGGCGGCAACACCTCGTTCATCCGCTCGCGCACGGGGTCCGGCTGCCGCATCAGCATGATCCCGATGAACAGGCAGAGCGTCGCGACCGCTGCACAGGACGCCGCCCCAAGAATGACGACCGATGAGTCCATTACCCCTCCTTACTATCCAGCGAGCTGCTCCTAGTTTTTTTCCCCGGGGGGG
>DATLRG010000092.1:0-3769 GCA_035534795.1 Chloroflexota bacterium | reverse complement strand
AGGCATGTGCATTGAGCAGGCCGTGGCGCAACGCGAGCGTCACCAGCTCGGAACGGTGGTGCAGGCCCAACTTCTCCATGATGCGCGATCGGTAGGTGTCCACGGTTTTCGCGCTGATAATCAGCTTGTCGGCGATTTCCTGGTTGGTGTAGCCGGCGGCGGTGAGGGCCAGGACTTCGCGTTCGCGCTCCGATAGGTCCTCGAAATGATCGCGCTCGTCGCCGGCGATCCGCCCGCGATAGTCCTCGAGCAGCAGCGCGGTGGCCGACGGATAGAGGAAGGCCTCGCCGCGGTAGACGGTGCGAATCGCCTCCATCAGCTCGGTATCGGCGGAGGCTTTCAGCACGTAGCCGGCGCCGCCCGCCCTCAGCACCTGCAGCAGGTACTGCTCCTCGGCGTGCATCGTCAGGACGAGCACTTTGCAGCGGAGGCCAAGCTCGCGAATGCGCCGGATGGCGTCCATCCCGTTCAGCCGCGGCATGGCGATGTCCATGACGACGACGTCGGGGCAGAGTCGCTCGGTCTGTCCCACCGCGTCTTCGCCGTCCACCGCTTCGCCGACGACTTCCATGTCCGGTTCCCCCGCCAGGAGCGCGCGCAATCCAGCCCGGAGGACGGCGTGGTCGTCGGCCAGGAGCACTTTAATGCGTTGCATGACTCAACTGCCGTCCAGGGGAATGCTGATGGCAACGCGGGTGCCCTGGCCCGGGTGAGAGGTGATGCGGAACGTGCCACCGACGAGTCCAACGCGCTCCTGCATCCCGAAGAGTCCGAGCCCGCGCTCTCGCGAGCCGCGAAGGCTCTCGAGGTTGAACCCGCGCCCATCGTCGACGACGCTGCCGGAGACGAAGCCGTTACCGCGCGAGACCAGGACCTCGACGCGGGTCGCGGCCGCGTGTTTGACGACGTTGGTGAGCGCTTCCTGGACGATCCGGTAGACGACGACCTCGACGTCGTCCGGCAGCCGCGTCTCGAGGCCGGAGACGTGGAAGTCGACGTCGATCTGGGTCCGTCGCGCGAGGTCGCCGGTGTACCACTGCAATGCCGCGGCGAGACCCAGGTCGTCGAGGGTGCTCGGGCGGAGATCGACTGCCATCTTGCGCACTTCCTCGAGCGTTCGGCCGGTTTGGCCGCGCAGCTCGGCGATCCGCGTGGCCAATTCCCGCGGCGAGCCGCTCTTCTCGATCATCCGCAGGCCGATCAAGAGTGAGGTCAACGACTGCGCGGTTTCGTCGTGCAGTTCGCGGGCGATGCGCTGGCGCTCTTCTTCCTGCGCCGCGAGGACCTGCCGCGAGAGCAAGCGTACGCGCTCACGGTAGTTTTCGAGTCCGTCCAGCATCGAGTTCATCGTATCGATCAACTGGTCGATCTGGGGATCGCTGAACGTGACGTGGCTTGCGCGGGCCTGGACGTTCCCACGCCGAACGGCCTCGACGGCTCGCTCGAGCGACGCGAGCGGCAGGAACGCGGCTTTGAGCACGACGAAGTTCACCAGCACGCTCAAGGCGATGCCGACGCAGGCGAAGAGGACGATCAGCGTCTCGCTGGAGGCAGCCGGGGCGGCGGCGCGGTACTGCACCGTGAGCCAGGTCCCAAGGACGGCCCCGAGGACGACGATCAACGAGTTCGCGAGCAAGACCTTGTAAAAGATCGGGACGCTGAGCAGGCGGTGAATCAGCGACCGCGACCAGCGCTCGGCCAGATGGCCGTCGTTACCGCCAGTCGGTCCTGCATGGACATGACGGACCGCTTGCATCGATTGCCTTCCTCACGCGCACTATCCCTATTGTACAGCAGATCGCAACACGGTATCGGTTGGTGGTACAATCCATGAGAGACCAGGTTGGGGCCTGGTGCGCGACGAACGCCGATGGCTGGCTCGCTCGGCGGGTCGTGCGTTGTCACGTCGCCGACCCACCGTCAGAGTCCTCGCATGCAGAAAGGGGCAGCTAGATGGAACCCAACGCGGAAACCACAAAACGAGCGCCGGCGACAGTCGTGGGGACCTTCGATCTGAGCTTGCTGCTCGACCCCAACGGCATCAACCACGTCGTCACGGTTCAGCTGCGGTCGTCCTCCCCGAAGGTCGCGCGGGAGATCCCTCTGGCCGTCGGCGCTTTGCTCTTCGCCCAGCAGCAGTTTCGCACGATCAACGATCCTTCTCGCCTCGCCGCGGTCGCGAAGTTCGCCGACACGACGGCTCTGTCGCGGGCTGGACGCCTGGACCAGCCGATGGCCCCGGTCAGCGCGCGCACCGCCGCGACGTACCACGTCGAGCTCCTGGCCAACGGCGGATTTCATGCCACCGTCGAGGAGAAGCTGACCGGCATCCTTTCCGACACGGCCGGTGGCGCCACCGCCGGCGCCGTACCGGGCCAGTTGTTGGCGACGCTCGGCGAGCCGTACCGCACGTTCTACCGCGAGATGCTCGATGCAGTGATCGAGCCGTGGCGCGAGCGTCGTCCCTTGCCCGCCGAATCGTCCTGGTCCTGGCCGATCGCACTGCGCCGTCTGGATCAGCTCATGCGGCGCGGCGTCCAGGACCTCGGGGAACCAGAGACCTGCCTGAACTGTCGAGCGCTGCGTCCCGCCGGCTTTGCCTGCCTGCACTGCGAAACGGCCCCAGGCGAGCGCCCTGCTGCGTCGACCACCGCGACGATCGTCGCGCCCACGAGTCCAGTGACGGTCCAGAAATCGCCGCCGGTCGAACCGGCCGTACCGGCCCACCAGTCGCCGGCCGAGACGACCGGACCGGCCGTACTCACGCCGCCGCCGGCTGCGCCGATGGTCGAGCCGCCGCCGGAGCTCGCCCCCGTGGCGGCGATCCCGGCGTCGCCGCCGGTCGCGCCTGTAGCGTCGCCGCCGGTCGCTGCGCCTGCAGTGGCGCCATCAGGCGGAGCGCCTCCGGCGCCGTCGCCGGTCGCCGCGACTCCCGCGGTGCCGCCGGCCGCCGCGCCTGCATTGGCGCCATCGG
Source organism: Chloroflexota bacterium (assembly GCA_035534795.1). Lineage (GTDB taxonomy): Bacteria > Chloroflexota > UBA6077 > FW602-bin22 > CADDYW01 > JAJPKB01. Next base: position 795 of record DATLRG010000092.1, on the reverse strand, counting down.
CCGCGCAACCCGTGGCGTCGCCATCGGCCGTCGCGCCCATTGCGGCGCCGCCGGTAACGTCTGACCAGCCTCCTGCCGAGCGCGAGATTCTGCGGGCGCGGGAGTTGCCGGTCATCGCACCACCGACCGCGCCCGAGCCGGAGCAGCACGCCTGGCCGCTCGCGGGCATTCTGCCACGGGGTCTCGCGCTGCTGATCGATCTGGCGATCGGTTTCGTTCTGTCATTCCTGGGCGCCTATTACGGGCTGACGAAGGTGTCGCTGGCGCTCGGCTGGCTTGGACCTGCCGACGATCCGTCGCACTTCGCCTCGTCCGCGCTGCTGGCGTTCGCTGCCCTGTACTTCGTGCTGGGCTGGACCGGCAACGAGACCTACGGCATGATGATCTGCCGGATCCAGGTTCTGCAGGAGTCGAACCGCAAGCGCTGCGGGTTGTTCCACGCCGTCGGACGTGGCGTCGGCTACGGGCTCCTGCTGGCGGGCGCGGTGCTCGTGTTTTACGTCGGCAACTCGATCGACAATCTCCTGGTGTTCATCCCGACCGGCACCCCGGCCGACGACGCCATCCGGGCGATTATCGTCCTGGTGGCGCTCTACGTCGTCTGGCTCGGGTCCGGTCAGCGGATCCTGGGCCAACCAGGGCGCCAAACGTTCGGAGATAGGGTCGGCAAGACCGTGGTCGTCGTGCGGCAGCCCGCGACGGGGACGCAGCGGGCCTGGGCGGCCATCACCGGTGAGCCTGGAGCGTCCTGAAGGAAAGCCACGGTGGGAAGTGCCGGGTTTGCGCAGCAAACCC
>DATLRG010000091.1:0-3130 GCA_035534795.1 Chloroflexota bacterium | reverse complement strand
GACCGGCCCAAACGTGCCCGCGTCGATCACCTGCTGCACCCGGTCGTGGATGCCCTCGTCGATGCCGGTCGTGTTCGGCAGCGTCGCCACGTCGAGGAAAATGAGGTGCGCCGTGCTGACCTCCGGGAACATGAAGATCTGCGGCCGGTGGTCGACGTGCGGATAGAGGTTCGACTGCGCCGAGATCGGGTCGGCCAGCGGGACCATCGTGGCTACCTGCCGAGCGAGCTGGTCGCCGAGCCGGTCGTGCGCTGTCACCTGATACCCGACGAACTCGCCGGAGAGCGGCGTGTAACCGCGGTAGTAGTGATAGACGAGCGTGGCCAGCAGCACCAGGGTGGCGAGCGTCCAAACGACCGCGGTCCCGAGTGGACCACGCTCGACAGACCGGCTCTCCAAACGATTGGGCTGACGATCGAGAAGCCCCTCGCGCGCCCTTTCTGTGGACGGGATCACCGGGGTAGGTACGCCGATCTCATCGTCCCGGGCACCTCTCTCCCCGCCTCTCCCCGGCGCGGGGAGAGGAGCTTGGCGCAACGGGCCGGTGCCGGCCGTGTCGCGTGCGTGCTCGCGCCAGTCGGTGGGCTGCTCACCGGGAGCTTCGCGCAACGGTTCGGTCCTCGCCGCATTGCTCCCGCTTTCTCCGCGCCGGCGAGAGGCCGGAAGCCAGGTGGCGAGCACCGGTCCCCGGCGCCCAGCTCCTCTCCCCGGCGCGGGGAGAGGCGGGGAGAGAGGTGCCCCCGTGCCGTCTTCAGAATACCTACCCCGGTGAAGGGAGACGGAAAAGGAACGTCGGCCCACCCGCACCCCGGCTTTCGCCAACCCATCGAACCCGTTCGCGATCGTCCCGATCCCGTAGATCGCTCCCAGGAGGACAAACGGGACCAGGTGCGCGCTGTAGTGGTAGGTCTCGATCAGGTGCATCGGCTCGTAGGTGGTGAGCAGGTTCACCGCGAGCGCCGGTACCATCAGGAACAGCGTGGTTGGGCTGAGCAGGGTGAGCCAGGCGACCGGCGCGAGCAACAGCGCCAGGTAGCGCCAGTTCGGGTCGTCCGGCACCGGCGCGAGCAGCGCCCGCGGGTTGTCGACGAAGTGCGCGATCGCCCCGAGCGGCGAGCCGCCCATGCCGCCGTAGCGTGTCCAGAGCCAGTTCTGGCCTTCGGCGTTGTAGTGCGGGATGATCAGATAGGTGGCGATGCCGAACCAGAGGAAGCCGAACCCGGCCAGGGCCGAGCCGAGGCGGAACTGTCGGCGCATCGCGAACAGATAGACCCCCAGCGGCACGGCGTCGAGCGGCGAATTCTCTTTCGTCGCCGCCGACAGCGCGAGGAAAACGACCATCCAGCCGTAGCGGCGGGCGTCGAAGAAGCAGAACGCGGCGAGCAGCAACGGCGCCGTCAGCGTGTAGGCGTGCCAATCGTAGAGCTGGGCGGCCTCGAGACCCGGAAAGAGCAGGTACACCAGGCTGAAAACCAGGCCCGCGTACCCGCTGCGCAAGTGCCGCCGCGCCAGCCAGAAGGCCGGGATCGCGCCGAGCGAGACGACCACGTTTTTCAAGACGATCAGACTGATCGGGCTGGCGTAGATCAGATAGAGCAGCGGCCCGATGAGCGAGATCGGTTCGAAGTGGTAGCCAAGGTAGCTCGTCGTGAGCCGCCGCTCGAGGGTGATGCCGAACAGCTTCCCGTGCAGCGTGGACCACATCATCTGGTCCTCGATGCCCATGTCGAAGGCGTCGGCGTGGTGACTCAGGTAGCGCAGCACCGCCAGGTCGCAGAAGAAGGCGCCGGCGGCAAGCATCGCCAGCACCGCGAGGACCCCGGGGAGGTGGCGGAATAGTGAGCGGGCAAGTGGAGCATCTCTCGTCACGGCGCGTCCTGCAGGTCCAACGTCGCGGTGTCGCCGCTCGGCTTGCCGCTCGAGTCGAGCAGGGGCAGCCGTTTCCCGTTCGACGGGAGATACAGCCCCACCTGAACCAGGTGCAGACCGGCCGGCGCGCCCGACGGAACGGCGATCGCGTGGTCGTCGTACACGACCTGGCCGGGCGTCCAGCCGCTCGTCGGGGCGTAGCCGCTGGCCGGCGGGTCGTCGTGCTGCGCGATCAGCTTGCCATCCGTCGTGACCAGGTGAACGAAGACGGTGTAGTCCGGACGCGGTGTTGCCTCGTCGCTCGCGCGCCAGCGCAACGTTATGTCGAACGTGTGTCCAGCAGCCGCGGCCGCCCCCTGGGCCCCGCCGCGCACGCTGAACCCAGCCAGATCTACCCCGTCGCCGAACTGCCAGGTCCGCGATCCGAAGTCGAGACTCGACGGGTGTGTCACGTAGCGCAGCAGTCGGAAGCTGCCCACCGACTCGTCCCCGACCTGGGCCAGCGATCGATCGAGCAGAGCCTCGACGCCGTTGCCGGGCGCTTTCGGCGGCGTTTGCGTCACCACCCAGAGCCGCGAGTACGCCTGCTCGAAACGTTGCAGCCGCCGGACGACGATCGGGTTCGGGTGCGGCTCTTCGATCCAGCCGATCTCGGGCAGCGAACGCTTCTGCCAGTTGTCGTAGGGGACCACCGCGCTGGGGATCAATTGGACGACGCCGGTATCGGCCGTCGCCAGCGCGAACGCCGCGACAATCGCCGCGGTGGTGGGATCGGGCGTCGCGGCGTACACGCGCAGCGCCTGAAACGTGCCGCCGGCGACGACGACGGCAGCCACGACGAGCGTCGACAGCCAACGAGACCAACCGCGCAGTCGCCAGACGAGGACGAATCCGAGGGCGGCAGCGGCGGCGCCGACCAGCGTCGCCGCGAGGGCCGGTGCGTTCACCGGGCTCGGTCCCGTTCGCTCCATCCAGGCAAAGTCGAGCCACTGGCGCGTCATCAACGGAAGCTGGTGCAGAATCGGCTGGTAGCGCAGGTCGTAGAGCGTCAGCGTATCCGGCTTCGGGTTCAGGGGCAGTAGCGACACCAGGTAGACGGTATGGTCGACCGAGATGCCCAGCACCTGAATGACGAAGCTCAACGCCGCAAGCACGGCCACGATCACGCGCATCAGCGGAAGAGGAAGGCGGACTCGCGCTCCGATCGGGGGCGTGGCGACGGACCTCACCCCCCGCCCCTCTCCATCGGAGATGGAGAGGG
>DATLRG010000090.1:0-12063 GCA_035534795.1 Chloroflexota bacterium | reverse complement strand
CGCCGCGGTTGCTCTCCTGATACGGGAGCACCCGCGTTCCGACCGGCTGCTCGTCAGCGCCTGGGTGCTGGCCATCAGCCCATTCTGGCTGACGCTCGGCGAGCAGGTCTACCCAGTCCTGGCGGTGGCCGCGGTGGCATCCTGGACCCTGCTGAAGCGTGAGCGCCGCCTCATGGCCGCTCTTCCGCTGGGCTTGCTCATCGCGCTCAAGCCAAACTTTGCGCTGTGGCCATTCTCCCTCTTGCTGGTCGGAGAGGTCGCACCCGCGGCGCTATCCCTGGCTGTCGCGCTCGCGCTGACCGCTCTCCCGATTGCCTGGTATGGACTCATTGTCTACCAAGAGTGGCTGCACGCTCTTGTCGCCTATCCGTACGCACCCTGGGCCGCCGGGCAGTCGGTCTTCAGCATCGGCCTCTATCTGGGGCACCCCGAGTGGGGCGATGCGATCGGCCTGGCACTTGCCGTGCTACTGTGTTTTGGCTGGCTGGTGTGGCTGAGGCGGATCCGGGGTGACCTTCTGCGTGTGAGTGAGGGCGCCTTGATCCTGACGCTGCTCATCTCCCCTGTCTCCTGGGACGGCTACCTGCTCCTGTTGCTACCGGTTTTTGTCTGGCGTCCGCTCCACTTACCGGGGAAGCTGGCCGCCGGCCTGATGGTGATCGGCGTTGCCGTGCCCATCGTCCACTGGCCGATTGCCGGCCTGCTGCTGATCGACCACCTCCTGGATGGGCGGCTCCGGGTGCGGCCAACGAGTCCCGACGCGCCTGCATCGACGGCGGCCGCCACCAGGGGCGTGGCCCGCCGCTTCCGGCCATCACCCGGATGAAGCGCATGGTCGTCAGCGTTGTTGCTCTGATCAGTGTGCCCGGCGTCACCGGAAGCGCCGGAGTCGTGGTCGCAGATCTTCTCGGCGAGCGAGAAGGAAAAGGACGTCGACGTAACTGGCACGTCATGCTAATCCCGGTGGGCGCCTACGTGGCGTGGCAGATGCTTCTCCTCCACACCTGGGGCCAGGCGCCGGTGCTCGCAGGAGACGGCAACGTCGGCCTGCCGCTCCAAGGCCTGGACACAGCCTTGATCCTGTGGATCGGGGCGCGGCTCGGGGATTATATCTCGCAACCGGTCCTGGTCGTCGCCTTTGCGAGCTCCGTTGTCTTCTCATTTCGCTCGACCGGCGCGCAGAGTGGCATCAAGCTTTCCTGGCTGCTCTACGGATCACTCGCCCTATCTTTGACCGCTCTCGTCTGGACTTTTGACGCGGCCTTTTCACGCGCGCTAACCGAGTTCTACGTGTTGGGAGCCCTGATCATCGTTGGGGCTGAGCAGGCGCCTAGGCGCTATCTCTCGGCTGGCATCCTCGCTTTCTGGGTGGCCCTGGTCCTGCGTCACCTCGTCGCAGATGTGTTCGGCCCGTGGTACCAACTCTGAGCGGGTCTGACCTGGGCCGACGTCGCACGCGCTTGTTCCCCCTAACAGTGCGCCAGGATTGCCGACAACCTGGGGGGCGTTGGAACATCGCGTTATGTGGGACAGGACGATGTGGGCCAGCCACCAAAGGTTGAGGATCCAGACCGCATTCAGAAGCAGCAGTGACGGGGCCAATACGTGAAACGTCAGATCGAGCTGGAAATCCACGACTGCCACCGTCGCCGCGACTGTGTACACTGCGAACCAGCGGGATCGGCGCGCGCTGGCAAAAAGGATGGGTAAGATGAAGTACTGCTCACCGAAGCCGGGTATAAGCGCGACGAGCGCGACGGCTGCGAGCTCCATCCGTGCCACGAGTGGCATGTGCCAGCGCGTCGCTAACTCGGGCAATGCGAGCATAACGACCAAAAAGAGGGGAAACGTGACCTCGGGAGCGAAGTGACCAAGACCGTACAGACCGTGGATTCCGCCGTAAAAGACGACGTGCTGCATAATGCCGGGGCCGCCTGTTGGCAGGAAGGGCGCAAAGCTTGCGATGAACGCAAGGCAGGCGAGAACAAAGTACAGCGCGGCGCGGCGCACCGGGACAAAAACCCAGGCAAGCAGCATCCAGGTCGAGAAGATCATGATGTGCTTCGTGATCAGGGCGAGTGAGCACAGCAACGACGGCCACCCCTTCCAGGCAGGCTGCGGGCGTAAGCTCAGCCAAATAACCACGAGCAAAGGAAGAGCAGCCAGATCCTCAAACTGGCCGTGCATACCGGTGAGGAGAATCGATACTGGGTTCAGAAAGAAGGCAAGGAAGGCGCGCGTCCGATCGAAGCCGGCGCGGGCGGCAATCGCTGCGATGACCAGCGAATCGGTCAGATCCACCAGCGTCAGCGCGGCGCGTGTCATCACGTCGAACCTGATCCCGGTCCACGTGGAGACGTGGGACAACGCCCAAATAACGTACATCCAGATAGGCCCATAGTTGTAGCGTGCCGTTTCGGCGTAGACGTTGCCGCCGTGGTCCAGGATCGAGGCGACGACCTGGTAGCTGGCCTGGTCAAAGTTGCCGGGGACCGTCGAAGCGAGCGCCAATCGCGCGAAAACGCCCACGAGCACGGCTGTTACCAGAAGTGGGCGCGATCGCACCTGGATTCCTCCTGATCAGAGTTGCAGTGTAAGCAATCGCCCATGAGCGCGTGATCCCGTTCGCAGCCGACCTGGGTCAAGGTCCTCACTGAGCAGCACCTCCGGTCGCCGGAGGGGCATTCGATGCCGATGACTTTTCCGTCCTCATGAACCAGATGGTCAGCACGAGCAGGGCGACCGCGAGCGTGGGAATGAAGGCCGGTAGAACCGCGATGAAGGGAAGGACTGCCTTTGGGTCAGCCGGTACCGGATGAACCAGGAGCGGAAGCAGCGCTCCTTCCCAGATGGTGAAGGATGGGAGGAGAGCAGCCGCGACGATGGCGGTAGCAACCGTGATCGCAGGGGGAAAGCGATTCTCCCGGAGCCAGCCCACCGCGACGGCGACAGCAAACGAGACCACGACCAGATCGAATACCCAGGCGAAAGGGCTAATCAGCAGCGAAACACACACGACGACGGCGAGCGACCGGTCGAGGTCGCGGCTCCCTCGAACGCCCCAGAGGCAAAGAACGAGCAGAATCGCTGGTAGCGCCGCGGAGACGAGTCCGGCCGCCGCTGGCGATGCAAGCAGCGGCGCCGCGCGAATGCCAGAGCTCGGCGTCTCCAGCCCCGTTCCGTGAAAAACCCGCCACCCAATCGTCCACGCGGAGAAATTGGTCGACCAGTCTCCGTACAGGCGCGGTCCCGTGGGACCGATCTCGGTAAAGTACGATAGAACTCGGACCGGTCCAAGCACCACGGTTGCCACCGCGTACCCGGCCGCGACGACGGCACTCGACGTCGCGGCGGCACGCCAGCGGCGCTGCACGACAAAAAGGAAAACCACGGGCCACAGCAGGGGCTTGATCAGCAACGACGCTCCGAGATAGAACCCGGCCCGCCACTGATGACCGTCCTTGAGAGCGAACCGCGAGAGCAAAAGGAGCAAGAGCACGGGCAACATGACTTGCCCCAGCGCCAGCTCGGTATAGAACGGACCCCAAGCGAGGGCCATGATGGAGATACCCGCCAGTGACCAGCCGCCCCGTTTCACGCCAGCGACCCGCAGGAGTAGCACGATCGTCGGGAGAAAAATCGCGCACTCCAGGCAAAACCAGACTCGTGCTGCCGTGAAGTAATCCAGCGCGCCGAACGGGAGGAAGACAAAGCCATCGGTCGGCGGATGATAAGCCGGCGCGCGCACCGGCTGGTCTGCTCCAAAGCCCGCGAACTTCTCCGTGAGAATGTACGTCGGCTGGTAGGGGTCCACACCGGCCAGAATCGCGCGGGCCATGGTGTATTCCTGCCGGAAATCCTTGTATTGAATGTCTGGGGAGAACAGGTAGGACGCCGCGAGGTACGCGCCAACGAATCCACCGACGAGCAGTCCCAGCTTCACCAGCGCCAGACCGACGCGATACCATCTCACGTACCAGATGCGCCAAAGCGTCAACCTCGCCATCCTCTGCAACGTCCGCTCAATCGTAAGCAGCTTCATCAACATCACCGGCTAACAGCACCCGCGGCCGAGCCCGTGCCTGGCCCGCGGCAGGTCCACCACCAATGACATTACTCCCACCTTGTCCGAATCGCGTCGCGAGTGGGAGTTACCCGAGGAAACCGGTGAACACTACCGGAGACCACCATCAGAGTTTACTTGAAGACACGCCGCGCGTGATGAGGCCAGGCGGACCATCAGGTACGCTAGCCCCGTCGTGGCCGCACTCGGCGCCAGTGTCAAAAGCGCGGGCACGAACGGCAGAGACCCGATCAAACTCGGCGGCGGCGGCTCGCCGGCGATCGCAAACGCGAGAATTGCCCAGACAAAGAGCGGAACGAAGAGCGCCATACCGACGAGAATGGCGACGTTCGTCTCCCACTTGGGGAAGTCGTGAGAATTCAGCCAGGCAATCACCTGCGCGGCCGGAATGACCGCCAGGACCAGATAGTTGCTCCAGGCGGTCGGACTGACCAGAATGCTGACGCAGATCATCACGCCCAGGCCCGCATCCAGGCGATCCAGCTTCCCGACGACGACGCAGGCGGCGACGAGCAACGCTAGAGGCAGCGCCGCCGAGACGATGCCCGCCGCGACCGTGAGCTTGAACAGCGGCGGCGCGGCGATCGCCGGCAGGACCGTTCCCCCGAACACCGTCTGCCGGGTGCCGTCGAACACGCGCCAGCCGACCGTCCAGAGCGACAGATTGCGCGCGATGGCGCGATAGCCATCCGTCACCGTCGGCAGCACCCGGGTCAGGTAGAAAAACAGGCGATCGATCCCGATCACCAGTCCGGCGGCGGCGTAGCCGAGCCCGATCGTCGCCAGGGCCGAGACCAGCGCCCGCCACTCGCGCCGAATCGCAAACAGCAGCAGCACCGGCCACGGGACCGGCTTGGCCAGGATCGCCAGCCCGACGAGCGCGCCCCCCAGCGCCGATCGCTTCGATCGCAACGCCAGCCGCGCGCCGGTCAGGCAGACCAGCAGCAGCACCATCAACTGCCCGCTGCCCAGATCTTCAGAGACGGGATACCAGGCAAACAGCGCGCTCACCGTGGCAAGGAGGGCCCAGGGAGACACGCGTGCTCCCTCCGCCCTGGCCACCAGATAGACCGAGGCGACCAGGAAAGCCAGCTCGCAGCCGAACCAGATCGCCGCCGCCGTGGTATAGCCGACGAGCGTGAGCGGCAAGAGCAAGAGACCGGCGGTCGGCGGATGCGGCGTGGGGTGAGGAAAGTGACTTCCTGGATTGATTCCCAGGTAGCGCTCTACCAGATCGCCCGTTGGGAGATAGGGATTCGTTCCATCGGCGATAGCGCGGGCCATCACGTAGTCCTGGACGAAGTCGATACGGTACACCGCCGGCGGCGACAGGCTCTGCGGCGAGAGGCTCAGCGATGCCAATCCAAGCACCATCGCCAGCGACACGATCAGCAGCCGGGCTGTTCGGGCAACTGGCGATTGCGACAGGAACCAGCGGCTGAACGGATGACGAGTCTGGCCGACCAGCGCCGGTGCCGTCGATGGCAGCAGGCCCATGGCTAACCTCGGTCCCGGGGGACGACTCGGCCCGGCACGGTATCGTCCGCCGAGAACGCGCTGACGTCCCCATTCCGTGGAATCGCAACTGCCCCGAGATCCGGGCGCCCCGTTCTTTCTGGCCCTGCGACCCACACCACCAGCAGTGCCAACGCGCCGACGGCTACCGCCGGTCCAAGGGAGAGCAGGGCAGGCGCGAATGCGATCGCGCCTGATTGGCCAGCGTGGTTGCCGAGGCTGCCGAGCACGAAAGCAAGTTGACCCCAGGATGAATCAGGAACGATCAGCAGCGTGGCGACGAGGAGCGCGGCGTTGGTCTGCCGGGCCGGGTAGCCGTGCGCCGCCAGCCAGTCGATCACCTGGACGATGGGGATGGCGCAAAGGGCGAGATCGTACCCAAAGGAGATCGGGCTGACGAGCACGCTGACGCAGATCATCAGGCCCAGTGATGCGTCCAGGCTGAGTCGGCTTCGGGCCACCAGGCATGCGCCCAGCAGCGCCAGGACCGGCACGGCGGGTGAGACGATCAGAGCGGCCGGCAGGGACGTTATCACCGGCGAAGCAGCAAACCCACCGCGCGCCAGATCCCCGAACGCCGCGGGCTGCGTGCCTTCGAAGACCCGCCAGCCGACCGTCCAGAGCGATTGATTTGCGGCGTCGCCTCGGTAGGCGTAAGTCACGGGTGGATTCACCTTCGTGAAGTATGAAAGGAAATGGCTGTATCCTACCGCGACAGCCGAAATTCCATAGCCGAGCACAACCGTGCCGCTTGACACCACGAAAGCACGCCAGTCCCGCCGCAGGGCGAACAACAATATCAGCGGCCACGGAACTGGCTTGATCAGAACGGCCAACCCAACCAGCCCTCCGCTCACGGACGAGCGCCCCGACAGCCACGCGAGACGGGCTGAGCATAGAAGGAGGAGTGATAAGAGCACTAATTGGCCGTATTCAACCTCGACCGTGATCGGATACCACGCGAATGCCCCCGCCGCGATCGCCAACGTTGCGAGCCACGCCGGTCTGCGTCCGCCGATCGCGCCGAGCAGATAGACTGAGCCGATCAGACAGCCCAGCTCGAGAGCAAACCATGCCGTAGCGGCCAACGGGTAGCCGACAATCGTGAGCGGGGCTAGCATCATGCCGACGATCGGGGGATGCTGGGTCGGGTGGGGAAAGATTGCTCCCGGCAGGGCTGGTAGATCGCCCAGGTAGCGTGTTGCCAGCACCGCGACCGGCGCGTATGGGTCCGCGCCGCCCACGACGGCCCGCGCCACCAAGTAATCTCCGAGAAAGTCCTTGGAATACACGTACGGCGAAACCAGAGTACCGAGCGATCGACGCAGCACGAGCAAGCCAAGCCCGACCGCGCACGCACCAAGAATCGCGCGAAGTGTTCTTGCACGCCGCGACGGAGAACTCAAGAGTTTTCCCACCGCGTGCTGGTCACGGTTGGTGTCGAGCGACAATGCCAGAAGTCCTCCTCGGAACGCGCAGTTGAAGCTAGGCCGGCGCGGCGACGGGTCCCGGGACTTCAGTCCCTGCGTCCCTTCGCCTGCCTTTCAAGGCAGCGACGAATGTTTGCAAACGCAACCCAGATCAAATCCACGGTCTACACCGGGCGTAGAATGACGTACTCGAGCATCATGGCGATTCCGAGGCCAGTACAGGCCGCGTTCAGGCGGTCATTCGTGCGCGAAAATGGGCCGACAAATACCGTCGCCATCGGTAAGATCAGATAGAATGGCAGGTCCCATCCATAGATGAGTGTCACGTACACCAGGCTGGCAATGCCCCACTGCTCCAGAACCCTCGACCACCGGAGCAGGGACGTCGTTGGGCGCTCCACGATGAGCCTCCGCGTGAGGAAGAGCACCAGGAGCAGGAATACAACGTGCAGACCAGCCACGACGAGCGGTTCGGCGGCCGCTCGTGCCGTGTCCAGGCTGCCGCTCCCCACGATGAGTCGCGCTACCAACTCGCGCAGCCCGACGCGCACCGGCGTCTTGAACGGCGAGCCGACGCTCACCAGTCGATCGAACGTGGTCAAACCGGCCCAGAAGGGCACGTACAAAGCGGCAGCAACCAGTCCGCCGACGACGACCATGCGCGTTGCCGTCGCCACTCCCTGTCGCCGCGTCTTCGACGCTGCGACAACGGAGGTCGCCACGAAGAAGGCGAGCAGTGCGGTCAGATAGGTGACGAGAATTGAGAGCGTCAACGCGATCGCGCCAAGCGCCACGCGGCCGCGGATTAGCAGCAGAGTCCCGAGCAGGGCAAACGTCATCATCGCCGCTTCGTTGTGGCCGCTGCCCGTGGTCTCGATCAGGACCAGGGGATTCCAGGCATAGAGCAGCAGCGACCGAGCACCATCGCCGCTTCCCAGTCGGCGCGCCAGCAGAAAGACGAGGACACAGTTGGCCAGATTGAACGCGGCCGCGACACCCTTGAATGCGAGCACGGTCGACATCACACTCTGAGCGGTGAGCCAGGCGAGGCCCGCGGAGACGAGGGTCCAAACCGGACCGTAGTGCGTGGTGACATCCTTCCAGAACGCGAACTGCCAGAGCGGATCGCTCTTGATCGCGAGATCGCTCGTCACGTACGGGTTCAGGTGGTACAGCGCGACCATGCGCCCAAACAGAGCGTAGTGGTAGACGTCCGCGGACAGCACCGGTGGCATCGCTAGCGCGAGCCCGACGTCAAACAGGACCGCGAAACCGGCGATGACGGCCACGGCGCTCGAGCGCGTCGCGGTGATCTGCCCGGCCCCAAGGACGAGCGATGCCGAGAGATACACGACCCACAGCAGCAGCAGCGTACCGCCCGCGAAGACAGAAAAGCTATGAGCGTCCACGGAGATGGTCGGGTACCGGTAGACGCTGCGAAAGAGTGGAGCGGAGTCGAGGCTCAGTCCGAAGATCACATTGTAGCCCTTCGGCACGTTGACGTACAGGACGGTGAATCCCGCGAACAACGCTCCCATCACCAGGCCAGCAGCGGCCAGCAGGACCAGGGCCCAGTCGGTCCTTCCTTGTCGCCGGGCATCCAGCGAGGCCAGCCCCAGTACGGTCATCTCGTGCCTACGATTGCTGGCGGGCGAAGAGCCCGGCCAGTTGATCGGAATAGACCTCGTGCCAGCCCGGATCGCTGCCCAGCGCGACCGCCAACGGGCTGGTCCGTGGCACCAGCACCAGGCGGATGTCGTCCGCGTCGAGAATCGTCTTCCAGGTGGGGCTCAGCGTGACCACCTGGTCGTAGCGCTCGCCGAACGCATCGCCGTACACGTCTGCGCGCCCGTCGATGAAGACCCGTCGCCGTGGATAGAGATTATAGATCAGATAGCCACCCCAGCCGTACTCGTTGAACAGGTTCCCTTGCAGATCATGCGAGCGCAGGTACGCGACCGCGCCGGCCGGGTAGCCGACCGAGCTTGGCTCCCAGCCGAGCTGAAGCGCGGCCCGCTTTGCCGGAACGAGGACGGGGGTCAGACTGATGACCAGGAGCGCTGCCGACGCCACGACGAGCAGCGCTGGCCGCCGCCAGGCGGCCAGCGACTGGCGCAGCGCCGGGATCTCTGCCTGCAGTCGGGCGCCCAGCAGCGGTGTCACGACCACCGCGAAGAGCGGGATATTGCGGATCGATTGCAGTCCCAGCGCGGCGAATGCGATTGTCCAGAGGACTTCAGTCACCCCGAGCGGCCGCCGGCCGACCCCGAGGAGCGCGGCAAGGAGCAGGCTCGCTCCAAACACGAGGAAGATCGGCTGGTGAAAATCTGGCGACTGCCACTCCGCGATGTGCCGCATCGAGACGTTTCCCGCGCCAAGGTAGCTGAAGGGGTAGAGCCACGCCTCGAAGCCGTGCGGATTCAGCAGCGTCGCCGCGACCGAGGACGCGGTCACTGCCAGCAAGGAGCGCGGCGGCACCACCGGCCGCGTCAGGCCGCGTGCGAACGCCGCTCCGACGACGGCCATGCCCAGGAGCGCCAGCCCGATGACGTAGCCGCCGTGCAGGTTCACCCACAGAGCAAAGACGAAGGGCAGCGGCAGCAACGCCTTCGTCCGTCCACCCCGCCCGGTCCGTCCATCCCAATAGAGGGTGAGCGAGAGCACGCACACCGCCAGCAGCAGGGCGGTCAGCACTTGCGGCCGCACGTTCGTCGCCCCGAGCGCCATGGCCTGGCTCCAGAGCATCAGCAGCGCCGAGCCAATCTCGCCAACGCCCCACCGACGGCACGTGGCGTACACCGCCAGTCCGGTCAGCACGCCAATCAAGCCGAACAGCGCGACGTTTCCAACGTAGCCGACGTGGAGCGACACGACGTAGAAGAGGAGCTCCGTCAGCCATTCGTGAGTCACCCAGGGACGCCCGGCCGCGGTGTAGGAGAATACGTCGGCGGCTGGGATGGACCGAGTGTCGTAAATGAGCTGACCCGTCCGCACGTGCCACCAGTAATCGGGGTCCGTGCCCACCACGAACGGCCAACCAAAGATGAGCAGCAGCAGTGGTCCCAGGAGCAGCGCGACGCGCCCTGACCGCCGCGCCGGCCGCGTGGTAGCGGGTACCCTCAGCTCGCTCAGGAGTGGCGCCTCGGAGGTCAGACCGCGGCCGGCGCTGTCAATCACCTGCCGCCCCACGCCGCGCAGCTCGAGGATGCTCTGCCGATCATGCTCTCTCCCGCGTTGTGTGGTGACCTGAGCAGATCATCGCGCGAACAAATCCGCCACTGGCCCCTGATAAACCCGGTGCCAGGACGGGTCGTCGCCGAGAGCTGCCGACAGTGGCCCGGTCCGGTCCACCAGCACGATGCGAACGTTGTACTCGTCGAGCACCTGGCGCCAGCCTGGCCCGGCGTTGATCGCCGTGTCGTACTGCTTGCCCACGGCATCCCCGTAGAGATCGATCCGCCCGTCGATGAAGACCGTTCGCCGGGGATAGACCTGATCGATGTGATAACCGCCCCAGTCGTACTGGTCGAACAGCCGGCCCGGCAGGTCGTGCGACTGGAGATACGCCACCGCGCCGACGGGGAACGTCGCCGGGTTCGGCTCCCAGCCGGTCTGCAGGCCCGTCTTCGTCGCCTGAGCGAGGGTCGTGCTGGCGACGACGATCAGCAACAGCGGACAGATCGCCACCAGCAAGCCGGGCTTCTGCCACGCGGCCAACGACCGTCGCAGCGCCGGAAGCTCGGTCTGAAGCCGAGCGCCCAGCAGCGGCAGGACCACCGCGGCAAACAACGCCACGTGCCGCGCCGACTGCAGGCTCAAAAACGCGAAGCCCAGCGCCCAGATCGCCTCGGTCGGTCCGAGCGGTCGTCGCCAGACGCCCAGGGCGATCAGCGCCAGCAGGCTCGCCGCGAAGAGCAGGTAGGGCGGCTGGTGGAAGTCGGGCGACTGCCACTCGGCGATGTACCGCGTGATGGCGTTCCCGGGGCCCAGGTACGAGAAGGGATAGAGCAGCTCGTTCCAGCCGTGCGGATTGAGCAGGCTCGCCAGCGCCGAGAGGCCGGTGACGCCGAGCAGCGGCCGGAGCGGCGCGGCTGGCTGCCGCAGCCCACGGGCGACGACCTCGCCGACAGCGGTCATCCCCAGGAGCGCCAAACCGATGATAAACCCGCCGTGCAGGTTGACCCACAGCGCGAAGATCACCGGTAGCGGCCAGAGCGCGCGCGCCTCGCCCTGCTTATATTTGGTCACGAGCCAGACGCAGACCGCGAGCAGGAACGCCGTGAAGACCTGTGGGCGCACGTTGAACGCGGGCTCGGCCAGCGCGCTCGCCCAGACCATCAGCAGCGCCGCGCCAAATTCGCCGACGCCCCGGCGCCGGCAGGTGGCGTAGACGACCAGCCCGGTCAGCACGCCGATCGCGCCGAAGAGCACGACGTTGCCAACGTAGCCGACGTGGAGCGACACGACGTAAAAGAGCAGCTCCGACAACCACTCCTCGGCCACCCAGGGCTGGCCCGGCATGGTGTACGAGTAGATGTCGACCATGGGGACCGTGCCGGTCTGGAAGATGTACTGGCCCGTGCGCACGTGCCACCAGTAGTCGGGGTCGGTCAGCGCCTTGAACGGCTGGGCGAAGATCAGGAGGAAAAGCGGCAGCAGAACGAGCGCGGTCCGGACCCGCACGCTGTCGAGGGGCCTCGGGCGATCGGTTGGCTCGACCAGCCTCGCCTCCCGCGGCGCGCGCGCGGGGACTTCTGTTCTGGCCCCGCCCGTCATCGAGGAGTCCGCTCGAAGAGCTGCGCCACGGTCCCGTCGTAGACCGTCTGCCAGGCCGGATCGCCGCTCAGGGTGAGCGCGAGGGGGCTTCCTTTTCGTACCAATACGATCCTCACGTCGTGCCGATCCAGGACCGCGCGCCAGCCCGGCCGAGCCCCGGCCACCTGAAGGTATTCATCCGTCAGCTCGGCGCCATACATGTCCGGGCGGCTATCGATGAACACCTTGCGTCGCGGGAAGATCTCATCCTCCAGATAA
>DATLRG010000089.1:0-7475 GCA_035534795.1 Chloroflexota bacterium | reverse complement strand
GGTTGATGGGCGCTGCCCATCAACCAGATCGAGGCCGTTCTCAAAGTCGACTAACTTTAGTGCCGTTCGGGCGCGGCAGGTCATCGCGTTTCCGCACCACGTAGGCGAACTCCAGATCGCAGCGGAGGTAGGCGCCGGCGTCACAGGCCCGCCGCATTGCTTCAGCGTAGGCTTGAAGCTCGTCCGCGGTGATGCGTCCCGATTCGACCAGGGACCACCACTCACCGTGGCGCGCGGCGAGATCCTGCTCCAGGACGCGCACGTGTTCATCGCTCACGGCTTGCGTCGACACGTTGAACGACGGCTCGACCAGATCCACGATCAGGTCGAGCCCCCGGAGCAGCGGATAGAGCTGTCGACCAATCTGTGGGTTGACACTCCGCTTGTCGGACCAGAAGATTCGGTTGACGAAGTCGTAGTCGACCGAGGTAAGTATCCCATCGCGGTCCGGCTCGACCAGCAGCATGCGGCCACCCGGGCGAAGTACGCGGACCATTTCGGCGACAATCGTCGCCGGGTCCGGTGCGTGGACGAGAACCCGGCTGCAGAACACCGCATCGAAGCAACCGTCGGCAAAGCCGAGCTGCCGCCCGTCCATCGCGAGGTAGGACGGCCGGGTCGCGGCGGTGCCGTCATCGGCCGGCGTCAGACGGGACGCCTCGCCGAGGGCCAGTTGGCTTGGATCGACCCCGACGGCCACGCCCAACCCCTCGATCGTCTTCACGAGGAACCGCACCGCGCCACCGGCTCCGCAACCAACCTCCAGGACACGGCTGCCACGGCGCACGCCGAGCATTCCGAAAAGTCGCCGGTACCGAGACCGCTTCCGATCGTCGCCGGGCCACATCCCGCGCAGCATGCGGAGCCACGGTTCAGGATCAGCGGTGGTGTCAATGCTGGCGAGGTCGTCGCTGCGCGTGGGTTCTTTCATCGCTGGCCATTGTAGCATGATCGGCACGACAGTCATGCCACGGTGAGGACTCCCCGGCTGCGCAGCAATTCCAGCATAGCCAGGAAGTCCTCACCGTGGCTTTACGTGAGTGACGTGGCAGCGGCGGCGAAGGGGCCGCGAGCGAGGCAGGCTTCACGCCTCTATAATGGGATTTGCCCTCGACGCCACGCGCGCTGTGACGGTAGCATCATCCGGCGTTGGGTGGTCGGGCACTGTGCTGATCCAGCCGCGACACGACGAGGTAGGATCCGGTTGAGCGACGCGATTCGAGAGGACATCCAGGCATTCCTCGACTACTGCCTGGATCAAAACCGCTCGCGCAAGACCGTCGAGACGTACCGGCAGGTCCTCCACGACTTCGCGGACTGGCTCACGCGGTCGGCACCGGCTGCCCGAGGCATCGGCGATTTGCGGCGAGAGCACGTGCAAGCGTACAATCGCGCGCTGCGCTTGCGCGAAGGAACGCCGAGGGGAGAGCTCTCCGTGCGGACCCGCGCCAAGTACCTGGCGACGATCCGCAGCTTGCTGAAGTACTACGCCGTCGAGACGGATGTCGCGGTGCTGCCGCGCGACAAAGTGACCCTACCGCGCACCGGCGACCACTTGCCGAAAGCCGTGCCGACCCCGGACGACATTCGGCAGATGATCGGCGCCTGTCCCGTCGACAGCCTCGCCGGCCGACGCGATCGTGCCATCCTGGCCTTGCTCTTCTCCGCCGGCTTGCGCATCGCGGAGTTGTGCGCGCTGGACCGTTCACAGATTCGCGAAGAGCGGCTCGGCTCCGAGCCGGTGCTCGAGCTGAGTATCATCGGCAAGGGTAAACACAGTCGCATCGTTTTTGTTGGCGACGAGGCGCAGAGGCTGCTGAAGGAGTACCTCGCCGACCGCCGCGACGACGACCCCGCCCTGTTCGTCCACACCCGTCCTGGCAAGCGAGAGCAGCCGACAGAGCGCACCTACCTGCGACTGACGCCTCGCGCAATTCAACAGATGGTCCGCGCGGTAACGTTGAAAGTCGGCCTGGCCGATCGGATCACTCCTCACGCGCTGCGTCACGGCTTCGCGGTGGATTTACTGCGCGGCGGCGCCGACCTGCGTACGGTTCAAGACCTGCTGGGCCACCAGAGCGTCACCACCACGCAGATTTACACCCGGCTGACCAATCGCACCCTTCGGGAAGGGTATCTCAAACGCCGATCCCTGCGCGACGACGCCGACAACGCTACTTGACCTGCACCGTCGCCAGGATCACCCGGTCGCCGGTGTCCTCGCCTGCCGCTCCACGAGCCGGCAACCGGACGCCGGTCGACGGGTTATACATACCCACTTCGATCTGATACGACCCTGGCGCGGCGTCCGGCTTGATCGCCAGGTCGTAATGATCCACGATGTACTCGCCGGTGATCCAACCGGAGGTAGGATTGTTCCCGCCGCCGGGTGGTTGGTCTTGCTGCGCCGCGATCAAGCCGTGCTGGTCGAGCAAGTGGGTGAAGACCGTGAAGCCCACGTCGCCAGAGCTGGCGAGGGCCTTCCAATACAGCGTCAGCGCCAGGTGGTCGCCGGGCCTCGGGGCGGCCTCACTCAGGCTAAAGCCCACCAGCCGGGCGAAGGTACCGAACGTCCAGTTCACGGGCGTACCCAGGTTGGGAGGTGGAGTCAACTGCACCGGGCGGTCGAGCACCGTGACAGGACCCAGATCGACCGGCGATCCCACCGGTGCCCCCGTGGTGCCGCTCCCATTCGCGTTCAGGACGCGCAGCGAGATGCGCGCGGGCCCGGGCGGTGCATCTGGCGGAATCACGAAACGGTGCTTGTCCACGACGATCTGGCCGGTGGTCCACCGACTCGTCGCGTAGGTCCCCGCGTCTGGCGCTTCGTCGACGACTGTCCGCGAATAGCTTCCGTTCTGGACCTGAAGCTGGATGCGGTAGGGCGGGAGCGGAGTGTTTTGCGCTCGCCACCAGAGGGTCGCGTCGACCGTGCCGCCGGGCGGAGTGCGCAACGAGCTCAGGGTCGAGCCCAGTAGTTCGAGATCCGCGCTGACCGCCACGTTTCGCCGCTCCGGGAGGTCGATCTTGGATGGATCGGGTGGCGGCGACGGGACAGTCACCGTCACCGACGCGACCTTCACCGAGGTACCGAGCGGGACCTTTCTGTCCTTCAGAACGTCCAGATCGCTGCCCACTCCCTGGCCATAGACCCCAATCTCCAGAGCGTACGTTCCCGGCGGGGTGCCGACCGGTACCGCGAAGGGAAGATCGCCCGTCACCACCTGTCCCGCCGGCCAGCTCGTCGTCGGGTACGTGTCCGCCGCCGGGCGGCCGTCGTGCCGCCAGTAATAGAACGT
This sequence comes from Chloroflexota bacterium, assembly GCA_035534795.1. Taxonomy (GTDB): domain Bacteria; phylum Chloroflexota; class UBA6077; order FW602-bin22; family CADDYW01; genus JAJPKB01. The sequence continues at coordinate 4,176 of DATLRG010000089.1, read as the reverse complement.
GCCGTCGGTCAGGCGCAACGAGACGATGTAATCGTGGTCCAACTGCTGCATCGGTTTCCAGTAGAGGTTGATATCGCCGGTCTGCCCGGAGGCGATCGTGGAGCGCGGCAGGTCGTAGCCGAGCAGTTGCAGTCGGTTGCCGAAATCGACCGGGTCGGGGTTCGAGGGTGTGACGCGAACGCTGAAGCGTGGCGGATGATCGAGGTCGAACAGCTTCAGTTCCAGTCCATCGAAGCCCCGGGTCACTGGCGCCCGCGGGTACGCTGTTGCCATGGATTGGCGGACGTAGCCGGTCGGGTCTGCCCAATCGGCGTTCCAGAGCAACATCCAGGCGCGGGTGTGGCCGGCGAGAATGGCATTCAGACTGCTCGCCGCGCCATCGAGGTCGTTTCCCGGCTGGAGCGTCACCCACGGAATGTTCGAGTGCAAGTAGTAGGGGAACGAATACGGGTCCATCATCAGGATGACGACGTCGCCGGGCTGGTAGTGCTGCTCGATGTACGCGGTCGCGCCCCGATTGTCCTCTTTCCGATAACCAGGACCGTAGTAAACCTGCCAGAGCTGACCGAACGACGTGACGAGCAGGAGCACGGCGATGATAGCCGGCGTCAGCAAGCCGGTCCAGCGCGCCCAGGCCTGGCGCAGCCCGGCGGCCCAGCGGGCCAGCTCGAGCAGCCCCAGCGCCAGCACCAGGTAGAACGGCGGCGCGATCATGATCAAATAGCGTTCGGTGAACTTGGGATTCTGGACGAGAATCGCGTAGAGCGCGGCCAGCGGCATCAGCAGGTAGCCCAGGACGAACAACTCGCCACCACCGCGCCGCAGCGCCTGACGCGCGAGCACGGCGAGGCCAGCCAGCAGGACGGCCGCGACGACGATGGCAACCGCCATGTAACGATCGAGAACGGGATACTGTCCGAAGGCGAACGCCGCGAAGACGTGCTCCAGGAGGAAGCTCAGCGACAGTTGGCCTTTCCAGAAGTCGGGGACGTGAAACAGACGCTGGACCTGGAGATAGGCCGACGGCACCCAGGGAAGGTAGGCGACGCCGACCAGGACCATGCCGACGATCGCACGCAGCGCCCGGCGACGGTCCGTGGTGAGCAACCCGAGCAGGTAGATCGCCTGGAATCCGACGACCAGACCGCCGAAGTACTGGGTGTAGAGCAGCGCCGCGGTGAAGACCACGTAGGCGACCAGCCATCGCCCGCGGAGCGTTGCCAGGAGCTTCCAGAGCGCGTAGCTGGACAGCACGCTGAAGGTGGCCAGCGCGCTGTACATGCGGGCCTCCTGCGAGTAGTAGACGAGGAATGGCGAGAACGCAACCAGGAATGCGCCGGCGACGCCAATCGCGGCGGCACGGCCGCACGGGGCGGTCAGAAGAATTCGCAGAGAGACCGGCACGCGGGAAGCCTGGCCAGCGCTCCCCTTCTCTCCCGAACACGTCTGATCTTGACCGCGTACGGTGAAGAGAGTGGGGTTCGGCGGTTGATCCGAACGATCGCTCTGGTCCGCCACGTCGCGACAGAACAGCGCGTGCCCCAGGACGTACGTGGCTGGAACGGCCGGTAGCCCGAACAGCAGGGAGACGTACCGCACCGCGAACTCGCCCTGGCCGGCGAGCTTCATCCAGAAGTGCAGCGCGAGGTAATAGAGCGGAGGGTGGAGGTCCTGGGAGGCCAACGTCGAGAATACCTTCGCGAGCGGCGGGCTGGCGAAGGCAACGCTCAGCGCTTCGTCCAGCCAGAGGCTCTGATAGCCGATCCGCCAGACCCGGGCGGCGAAGCCGAGCAGGATCAGCGCGGCAACCACGAGGCGCACGCCATCCCGTGTCCGTCTGCTTCGCAACCCGCCCTTCTCCCGCCGTGACGCATTCGCGGAAAATTATAGCACCTCACTCCGGCACACCTCGTCGTACAACTGCAGTGTCTGACTCGCGATCGCATCCCATTGGAAGGCAGCCGCGAGCTCGCCGGCTCCCCGGGACAGGCGCTCGCGCAGGACGCGGTCCGCGACGGCACGCTCAATCGCACGGCTCAGCGCGGCGGGGTCGCCCGGCGGCACCAGGAGCGCGTTTTCCTCCGTCTGGAACCGGGGGAAGGCGTGATTCGTCGGCGCTGACGCGCGCGACGTCGTGATGATCGGGAGCTGATGAACGACCGCGGCGATCAGAGTGCCGTGGCGAAGCGACACGCCCTCGCGGAACGGCAGAACGCACAGGTCGGCTGCGCGCAGGCACGCGGCGACGTCGCTGGCTTGGATGAAACCGGTCCAACCCACCCGACCACGAACCAGCGGCTGATCGAGCCGCTCGCGCGCGCGGTTCTCGTAGTGACGGTCAATGCTTCCGCTGTCGCCAGCGGTTGCACCGATCACGAGTAATCGCACCGGACTACCACGTTGAACGAGCGACTCGAAGGCCGCGACGAGCGTGTCGAAGCCCTTGCTCGGGTTGATGAATCCGAAATAAGCCAGCACGACCTCGCCGTTCCGGATCCCGAGGCGCTCGCGCCACGCCGTGCGGTCGTAACCGACGGGGGGACGCTCCGGCACGTTACTACCGATGGGGATCGCGCGAAGCGGTCGCCGCCCCCAACTCCAAGCGGTCTGTCCGTCGGCGCCGCGCCCGGCCAGTCGAGCGAAGTCCTCGGCATTCGTTGCCACGGTCGCGTCGGCGCCAGCCGCGAGCAGGTGCGTCGCCAGGTGCCGAAGCGGCCCGAGCTTCGGCAGAAGGTATGGCTCCTTCAGGTCGTGAAAGGTGACCACCAGCCTCGGCTGGCCGCCGCGCACGCGATTCAGCCACGGCAACAGGTTGACCGCGAGCTTCATGTCGAAGGCGCCGGTCTGGTATTGGACGTGCAGGACGTCCGACCGAAACTGCTCGACGTGATCGCGCACGCCCGACCAGAGAGCAGCGCCCCACCCGTCGACCGATGCCGAGACCCGCGGCGAATCGATGGCGTGCGTGCCACCGGCTCGCGTCGACGTGAGGACGGAGACGTCCACGCCGAGGCGGATCAGTCCTGCCGCGAGCAGCGCGGTGTAGTCTGCCACTCCCCCGCGCATCGGCGGATATTCCCCGCTGATCAGGGTCACTCGCACGGCTCGCCCCCGCCGGCGACACTCCTGGCTGGCCACGCTGCCCCGCCGAGGTGGTGCCACTGATAGGCAACCACCTGGGCCAGGTTTCGGACCCGCTCACGGCGGAGATCGACTCGGTGCCCGAGCGCCAGCTTCAGCGCCTCCTCGGCCAGGTCCAGCGACGTCTGGGCGAGCAAAGAGATCCGCAGTGCTCGCCCAACCGAAGGGCCGAAGTGCTTCTCGACGTAGCGACATTTGCTCTCGTGGAAGTTCTGAGCGCGCCGCGCCAGGTCCTGCTCGCTGCTGCGCCCTTCGTAGTGGACCACCCGCGCCGCCGGTACGTAGACGACCCGCCAACCGCGGTCGCGGATGCGTCGGCAGAGATCGACTTCCTCGGAGTACATGAAGAAGCGTTCGTCAAAGGCGCCGACTGTCTCAATCACGTCGCGCCGCACCAGGAGGCACGCCCCGTAGAGCCAATCGACGTCCTGCGTTTCTTCGTCCGAGCGCTCCATGACATAATACCAATCCAGAACAGGGCAGGCTGGCCACCATCGCTGGACGATGGTGCTCTCGACCAGCGCCGTCAGGGGAGTCGGAAAGCGCCGCCGTGACGACTGGGTCCGGCCATCCGGAAAACTGAGCCGTGGACCGACCACACCCACGTGAGGATCCTCCTCCAGGTGGGCGAGCATGGCCTCGAGCGCGCCCGGTCGGACCTCGGTGTCGGGATTCAGATAAAGCAGCGTTGTGCCGTGGGCCACGGCTGTCGCCTGGTTGTTCGCCGCGGTGAAGCCTCGATTGGCCGCGTTCGCGATCAGGGTCACGTCGGGGAATTCGCGCTGCACGGTTTCGACGGTCCCATCGCTGGACCCATTGTCGACGACCAGAATTTCGAGGGTTCGGCCGGGCGCGGCGGCCGCGAGCGAGCGAAGGCAGCGGCCAAGTAACTCGCGCACGTTATAAGAGACGACGACAACGCTGACATCGATCATAAGGCATCATTCTACAGTAATTTCCGGTGGCATTGAGCCGGCTGGCGGGCGCGGAGCGCGTAGGGTGGCAGCTTGTCTGCCGCCGCGGCGTGACGTGACG